>JAISTF010000017.1 GCA_031272745.1 Eubacteriales Family XIII. Incertae Sedis bacterium | reverse complement strand
GATACCTTGCGGTATACATGATTTCCAATCATGCGCCCTCGGCCGGACTAGGCGACTTCTCCATACATATTATTCCATCTTTTCTTCCTGTAGTTTCCAATTACCGCGCGATCTCCGGTCAAAATATCGCGATTTCCAATCATGCGCCCTCGGCCGGACTAGGCGACTTCTCCATACATATTATTCCATCTTTTCTTCATGTAGTCGGAGCCGGACTGCGGTGGATGCCTGCCGTTCATCGTTCGCCCTTGGCTCCGATTCACGGGGCATCCTCGCATGGCACCTACATCGGCTCTGCCTGCTTCGCAGTCAATCGCCGTGTTAGGTGCGCATAGGCGACTTCTCCATACCGCGCCCCCAAGGGCGCGCAACCGTTATTGTACCCCATCAGGCATTCTTCCCGCAACAGTTTTTGTACTTCTTTCCGCTGCCGCAGGGGCAGGGGTCGTTGCGGCCGATCTTGGCCGACGTGCGGCGCACGGTCTCCTGGCGGCCCGTGTCGTTGGCCTTCGGGCCCTCCTTCGGCAGGTTCGCCGCCTTGCCGCCCCGACCGCCGGCAGACCCGCCGCCGCCCCCACCGTCGCCGCTCCTTGCCGGCGCCGCGCCGCCCGCGCCCGGCTCCGCCGCCGCCGACCGGAACCCGTCCTCCTCGCTCTTCTTCTCGACCGCCTGCACCGCCTCGGCCCGGCGCTCCGCCTTCGTCTCGATCGTCACGCCGTAGCAAAACCGCACCGTGTCCTCCTTGATCGACTCGGTCATGAGCTCGAACATATTGAAGCCCTCTTGCGCATACGCCGCCGCCGGATCCTGCTGCCCGTAGCCGCGCAGCCCGATGCCGCTCTTCAGCTGATCCATCGCGTCGATGTGGTCCATCCACTTCTGGTCGATGACCATGAGCAAAATCGTCCGCTCGATCTCGCGCATCCGATCCGCCCCGATCTCCTCCTCCTTGTCCGCGTACAACCCGCGCATCACATCCAAAGCCCGCTCGCGCAGCCCGTCCTCGGACAGCTTCAGCCGCTCGTCCTCCGCCAGCCCCAGCCCGCGGTACTTCCGCGACAGCGCGTACAGCCGCTCGTCGAGCAAATCGAAATCCCATTCCTCCGGGTACTTCGACCCCATGACCACCGCCGCCGCCGCCTCGAACGTCAAATCCTCGACCATCTGCGCGATGTTCTCCTGCATGTCCTCGCCGAGCAGCACCTTCTTGCGCTCGCCGTAGATGATCTCGCGCTGCTTGTTCATCACGTTGTCGTACTGGAGCACGTATTTCCGGATGCCGAAGTTTCGCCCCTCCACTTTCTTCTGTGCATTCTCGATGGACTTAGACAATAACCCCGCTTCTATTGGGGTCTCTTCGTCCACCCCCAGCCTCTCGACAATTGACTGCATACGGTCCCCGCCGAAAAGTCTCAGCAGCTCGTCCTCCATCGAGATGAAAAACCGCGTCGAGCCCGGGTCGCCCTGGCGTCCTGAGCGCCCGCGCAGCTGGTTGTCGATGCGCCGCGACTCATGACGTTCCGTGCCGATGATGTGCAGCCCGCCGAGCTCGATGACCTGCCGCTGTTCGTCCGCGCGCTCCGCCTTGTACTTCTCGAGCAGTTCCGTGTATCGGGCTCGCGCCGCGCGCAGCTCCTCGGTTTCGAGCGGCACGAAGCTCGCCGCGTAGCCGATCGTCTCCTCGTCAAAGCCCTCCTTGGCCATCTCCTGCTTCGCCTCGAAGTCCGGATTGCCGCCGAGGATGATGTCCGTGCCGCGGCCCGCCATATTCGTCGCGATCGTCACGGCCCCGAGCCGGCCTGCCTGCGCCACGATGAGCGCCTCGCGCTCGTGCTGCTTCGCGTTGAGGATGTTGTGCTTCACCCCGCGCTTCTTCAGCATGTCCGCGATGGCCTCCGACTTCTCGATGGAAATCGTGCCGACCAGCACCGGCTGCCCCGTCGCATGCGTCTCCGTGATCTCCTGCACGATGGCCTCGAACTTGCCGCGCTCCGTCGAGTAGATCACGTCGTCCGCGTCCACGCGCACCACCGGCTTGTTCGTCGGAATCACGATGACGTTCATGTTGTAGATGTCGACGAACTCCTCTTCCTCCGTCTTCGCCGTACCCGTCATGCCCGACAGCTTCTGGTACATGCGGAAATAATTTTGGATCGTGATTGTCGCGAGCGTCATCGACTCGTTCTTGACCGTCAGCCCTTCCTTCGCCTCGATCGCCTGATGCAGCCCTTCCGAATACCTGCGTCCGAACATGAGCCGCCCCGTGAACTCGTCGACGATGATGATCTCCCCGTCCTTCACGACATAGTCCACATCGTTTTTCATGATGTAGTTTGCCTTGAGCGCCTGCATGATGTGGTGGTTGACCGCCATGTTTTCGGGGTCCGAAAAATTCTCAATGCCGAACGCCTTCTCCGCTTTCTTGATGCCGCTCTCCGTCAGGTTGATTTTCTTGTCCTTCTCTTCCAGAATGAAGTCGCCCGCCTGCTCGATCGCGTCGTCGTAATTGTCCATCGGGATGAACGACTTCGGCCGCTCCTCTTTCGGCGGCGCCGCCTTCAGCGTCCGCACGAACCGGTCCGCCCGCGTGTACATCTCCGTCGACTTCTGCGCCGTGCCGCTGATGATGAGCGGCGTGCGCGCCTCGTCAATAAGGATGCTGTCCACCTCGTCCACAATCGCGAAATTGAGAGGCCGCTGCATTTGCTGCTCCGCCACTTTCACCATATTGTCGCGCAGATAGTCAAAGCCAAATTCATTGTTCGTTCCGTACGTGATGTCCGCGAGATAAGCCTTCTTGCGGTCCTCGCCCGAAACCGCGTGGATCACGCAGCCGACCGAAAGCCCGAGGAACGTGTAGAGCTTCCCCATCCACTCCATGTCGCGCTTCGCCAAATAATCATTGACGGTGACGACGTGGACGCCGCGTCCGGACAGCGCGTTGAGATACGCAGGCAGCGTCGCAACGAGCGTCTTGCCTTCGCCCGTCTTCATCTCCGCGATGTTGCCGCGGTGCAGCGCGATGCCGCCGACCACCTGTACAGGGAAATGCTTCATCCCCAGCGAGCGCCACGCCGCCTCGCGGCAGACCGCAAACGCCTCCGGCAGGATCTCCTCGAGCGCGTCCTCCATGCGGGCGTGCTGCTCCTTTGCCTCCGCTCCCGTCAAATGCGGATCGTAGCCTTCCGTGCGCTCCGCGACGCGCGCCCGGAACTCGTCCGTCTTCGCGCGCAGCTCGTCGTCCGAAAGCGCCTGCATCTGCGCGTCCAGCGCGAGCACCCTGTCCGCGACCTTCTCCAATTTCGCGACGTCGCGCTTATTCAAATCCGGCAGTATCTTATCGAAAAAAGCCATATCCGTCTGCATCCTTTCCGTGCAAG
>JAISTF010000214.1 GCA_031272745.1 Eubacteriales Family XIII. Incertae Sedis bacterium | reverse complement strand
GTCGCCGAGCACCTCATCCCCGCGACGGACGTGAGCGAGCAGCTCTCGACCGCGGGCCTCGAAGCGTCCGGCACGGGCAATATGAAATTCATGATGAACGGCGCCGTGACCATCGGCACGATGGACGGCGCGAACGTGGAGATCCACGACTCCGTCGGCGAGGACGGCATCTTCATCTTCGGCGCGCGCGTCGCCGAAATCGAGGAGCTCGGCCGCACCGGCGCGTACAACCCCCTTCGCCTCTACGAGGAAGACCCCGACATGAAGCGCGTGCTGGACGCGCTCGTAAACGGCACACTCCAGCCCGCGAGCGGCCGCCAGTTCCAGGACCTTTACAACGCGCTGCTCTACGGCATACAGGGCAAGGCGGACAAATACTACGTGCTCCACGATTTTGCATCTTATAATGAAGTGTTTGCACGCCTCTGCGCCGCCTATGAGGATCAGGACCGCTGGCAGAAGATGGCCCTCGCGAACATCGTGCGCTCGGGCATGTTTTCAAGCGACCGCACGATCCTCGAATACGCGCGGGAAATCTGGCATTTGGAGGGGATGGTTTGAATAACATTTCCTTCGGCAGCATCTTGGTCAACAACACGAGCATCGTGCACAACAGCGCGATGGAGCGTTTCCGGCGGCCGCTCGGGGCGGTGCCCTGCGGGACGGAAGTCGTGCTGCGGTTGTCGGTGCACGGGCTGGCGTTCGAGCGCGCGGTGCTGTGCATGCTGCGCGGGGATTCCGTCGACCGGATCGAGATGTGGGCGGACGGGACGTTTGGCGGGCGGCAGGATGCCGCCCCTACGCACGACCCGAACGGCGTCTATTCGGAAGCGGTGCTCACGGCGCGGTATGTGGTGCCCTGGGAGGGGTGCGGCGGCGGCGTGCTCTGGTATTGGTTCGAGGTCGTGCTGACCGGCGGAAGCGTGTGCTACTACGGCACGGAGCTGCCGCTGCACAGCGGGCTCGGCATGGTCTACAAAAACCCGCCGCCGGCGTTTCAGCTGACGGTGAACGACCCCGCGTTCCGCACGCCGGACTGGGCAAAACACGCGGTCATGTATCAGATCTTCCCCGACCGCTTCCACTGCGGCGATCCGGAGCGCGTGCGCGCGGGCGTGGACTACCACCGCGGCCTCGGGCGCACGGACATCGAGCTCCACGGAAGCTGGGACGAACAGCCCGTCTACGAAGCGAAAGGCGGCCGGTCGTTTTACATGCCGAGCGACATTTTCGGCGGGGATCTCGAAGGGGTGCGACAGCGGCTTGGTTATTTGAAAGGGCTCGGCGTCACGGTTCTCTATCTCAACCCGATCTTTGAATCGGCGTCGAACCACCGCTACAACACGGGCGACTACCGCAAGGTGGATCCGATTCTCGGCGACGAGAGCGCGTGGCGGCGGCTGGCGGCCGAGGCGCGGTCGCTCGGCATCCGCGTCGTGCTCGACGGGGTGTTTTCGCACACGGGCGACGACAGCGTGTATTTCAACAAGTACGGGCGTTATGATTCCGTCGGGGCGTTCCAGAGCAAGGATTCGCCGTATTTCAAATGGTACAAATGGGCCCAGTGGCCGGAGAAATATACGAGTTGGTGGGGGTTTGCGACGCTGCCCGAGGTGGACGAGCGCGAGCCCTCGTGGGAGCGGTTCATCCTCGGCGGGCCGGACGACGAGGATTCGGTCATGGAATATTGGATCCGGCAGGGCGCGGCGGGCTGGCGGCTCGACGTCGCGGACGAGCTGCCGGACGACACGATCGAAAAAATGCGGGCGGCCGTGAAGCGCGCGGACCCGGGTGCGCTGTTGCTCGGCGAGGTCTGGGAGGACGCGACGACGAAGCAGAGCTACGGGCGGACGCGACGGTACGCGCTCGGGCGCGGGCTCGACTCCGTGATGAACTACCCTTTCCTGAACCAGACGGTCGCGTTTCTGCGCGGCGAGACGGACGCGATCTTCTTCCGCAAATTCCTCGTGTCGCAGCGGCTCGGCTATCCGAAGGAGATGGTGTACGCGCTGATGAACCTGCTGTCGTCGCACGACGTGGTGCGGCTGCGGACGGCGCTTTCGCGGTCTTCCGGTTCCCGGGACGCGCACGAGATGACGCGCGCGGAGCAGGCGGCGTTTTCGCTGACGGCGGAGGAGTACGCGCGCGGCGGGCGGCTGCAAAAGCTCGCGGCGGCGATCCAGTTTTCCGTGCCGGGCATGCCGTGCGTCTACTATGGCGACGAGGTCGGCATGACGGGGTTGCTCGACCCGTTCAACCGCCGCCCGTGGCACGAGGACGACGCACAGATGGCCGACTGGTACCGCGCGCTCGCGGAGCTGCGGGAGAAACATCCGGTGATGCAGGCCGGGCATGTGCTGTATTATTCGACGAACGGCGATGTGCTCGGCATCCTGCGCTATACGTATGATATGCGGGACGCGTTCGGCGCGCCGCTTGAATCCGACGCGGTGCTGACGGTCGTGAATCCGACGGACGAGGCGCACCGCATCGTCATCGACTTGACGCAGGAGAAAGAGTGCCAGCCCGAGGAACACTGGGAGGCATTCCAGAACACGCGCTGGCTTGAGGCGCGGAGCCTTTTGGGCGAGGCGGCGTTCCCGCTCACGGCGGGGCTGTTCGCCATCGAAATCGCGCCGCTGACGGCGGAGATTTTCCGGCTGACGTGGGAAGCGTGACGGCAAGCGGAAAAGCCTTCGCGTGTGGTATACTCTTGGCTATGGATATTTGGCGGTATTTCATAGGCGCTTTGGTGGTCATCGCCCTCGCCGCAGTCATGCGGATTTTGCAGGGGCGGCTTCTGCGCGCGGCGGCGCGCGA
>JAISTF010000192.1 GCA_031272745.1 Eubacteriales Family XIII. Incertae Sedis bacterium | reverse complement strand
GCAAGTTTGGTCACGATCCGATGGAAGCATTTTCAATACTATTCCAATAATCGGAATTTTGCACGCTTCATCTGCGAAAAAGCGGCGCGAATTTCACGAATGAAGCGTCTGAGAGCGGTAATTCTCTGACCAAACTTGCAAAAAAGAGCAGTGGCGCCCTCACTCCGCTGCGAAGACTTTACCGGCGGCGGTGTGGACGGCGCCTTTCATTTCGAGGACGGTGACGGCGGAGACACAGTCGGCGATGCCGAGGCCGGCCTCGCGCGCCAGGCGGTCGTAGGCGATCTCGCCGTTCACTTCCACGATGGACAGGAGCCGCCGCTCGGACGGGGCCAGGTCCTTGCGCAACGTCTCCGCGGCGTCGGGTTTGAGGCCGAGGCCCGAGAGGATGTCGTCGATGAAGACGACGGGGCGCGCCCCGTCCGCGATGAGCTTGTTGCAGCCGACGCTGCCCATGCGGTTGATGTTGCCCGGCACGGCGTAGACCGCGCGGCCCTGGTCCAGCGCGAGCTCGGCCGTGATCAAGGAGCCGCTCGAAAACCCCGCCTCGACGACGACCGTCGCGTAAGACAGGCCGCTGATGATGCGATTTCTCTGCGGGAACGAGAATTTCGTGGGCCGCATCCCCTCTTCGTATTCGGAAAGGATGAGCCCCGCCTTGGCGATTTGCTCCATCAGGCCGCGATTGCCGCGCGGGAAGCAGATGTCGAGCCCGCACCCGAAGACCGCAATCGTCGGCGACTTCTCCGCGAGGCAGCCTTTGTGCGCCCAGGTGTCGATGCCTTCCGCCATGCCCGAGACGACCGTCACGCCGTATTCGGAGAGCCGTTTGCCGATCGTATAAGCCGCCCAACGCCCGTACTCCGTCGAGCGCCGCGAGCCGACGACCGCGACGCAGGGCTTCGCGAGCGCGGACAGGTCGCCGGCGTACCAGAGCCGCGCGGGCGGGTCGGGAATCAGCGACAGCAGAAGCGGATACGCCGCGTCGCCGCGTTCGATACAGTCAAAACCCGCCATGTCCGCCCCTTTCCGGCGCGCGGTACGCGATCGCCTCCGCGATGTGCGCCTCCGCGATGCGCCCCGCGCCCTCGAGGTCCGCGACCGTGCGCGCGACCTTCACGATCTTGTTGCGCGCCCGCACGCTGAGCGCATAGTGCTCATACGCTTTTTTCAATAACGTCTCCGCCCCCGTCTCCATTTCGCAAAATGCCTCGATCTGGCGGTTGGTGAGCCGCGCGTTCCACAGTCCCTCGCCGCGCGCTTCCTGCGCCTCCGCCGCCTTCCGCACGAGCGCGCGCATGGCCGCGGAGTCCATACAGGAGACTGAGACAGAATCTTGATTTATGTCACTCTCTTTCACGCCCGACAGCCGCACATGGATGTCGATGCGGTCGAGCAGCGGCCCGGAAATCTTCGCCGCGTAGCGCTGCCGCGCGGTTTCCGTGCAGGTGCAGACGTGGGCGGGGTCGCCGAAATAACCGCAAGGGCACGGGTTCATCGCGCAGACGAGCAGGAAATCGCAGGGATATCGGCCCTTCGCGCCGATGCGCGAAAGGTCGATGTATCGGTCTTCGAGCGGCTGCCGCAGCATTTCGAGCGTGCGGCGGTCGAATTCGGGGAGCTCGTCGAGGAAGAGCACGCCGCGGTGCGCGAGCGAGACCTCGCCGGGGATCAGGCGATGGCCGGCCCCGCCGCCGACGACCGCGACCTGCGTCGCCGAGTGGTGCGGCGCGCGGTACGGTCGCCGCGTGAGCAGGCCGCGCCTTGCGCCCATCGCGCCCGCGATGTTGTGGATGCGCGTCACCTCGCGGCTCTCGCGCTCCGACAGCGGCGGCATGATGCCGGGCACGCGCCGCGCGAGCATGGACTTGCCGACGCCGGGCGGGCCCGTGAGGCAGATGTCGTGCCGCCCCGCGACCGCGACCAACAGCGCGCGCTTCACCTGTTCCTGCCCTTTGACGTCCGCGAAGTCTTCGAATTCATCCGAAGACGCGGCCGCGCCCTGCGAAAAGCCGCCGCCGTCCGCCCCGTCGCCGCCGCCGTCCCCGCCGCCGAACCCGCCGCGCACCGGTGCCATCGGCGACTCGCCGAGGACGTGCGCGACCGCTTCCCAGAGTTGGCTCACGGGAAAGAACGACATGCCAGGCAGTTCCTCCACGTCCGCGAGGTTGCCCGCGGGCAGGAAGACCTGCGTCACGCCCGCTTCCTGCAAGCCGAGCACCATCGCCGCGCAGAGCTCCACGCGCCGCACGGCGCCATCGAGCGACAGCTCGCCGAGGAAGGCCGTCTTTTCGAGCAATCGCCCGTCCGCCGCGCCGCGCGCGGCCGCCGCGAGCACGCCGACCGCGATCGGCAGATCGAAATGGCTCCCTTCCTTGCGCGAATCCGCCGGCGACAGGTTCACCGTGATGCGCCGCAGCGGGAAGTCGTACCCGCTGTTCACGATCGCCGCCTCGACGCGGTCGCGCGCCTCGCGCACGGCGCCGCCCGGCAGCCCCACAAGCTGAAATTTCGGCACGCCGACCGTCAAGTCCGTCTCGACCGTCACGATCTCCGTATCGAGCCCGCGGATCGCCGCCGTGATGATCTTCGCCATCGCCCCCGTTGCCATGTCCTCACCCCCTCAAAACGCCCGCTCGATATGGTTCACGGCGAATGCGACCTCCGCGTCCCCGTCGGCGCCGTCGCCGTCCCAACCGGCCTCGTGCTCCGCGCGCACCTCGACCACGTCGAAGCGGATGTCGAAGTCGTCGTAGAACCGCTTGATGCGCGCCCCCTGCGTCAGATACCACGCCGCGATGCGGCGGATTTGCCGCGCCTTGCGCCCGTCCACCGCCTCCTGCGGCGCCCCGTACGCGCACGACCGCCGCGCCTTCACCTCGACGAACACGAGCAACTTGCCGCGCGTGCAAATCAAGTCGATTTCCCCGATCTTGCAGCGATAATTGCGCTCGACGACCCGAAACCCGAGCCCTTCCAGATACCGCGCCGCCGCCGCTTCGCCGTGCGCGCCCAATGAATAACGATCAGCCATGACACACCTCCTTGTTGCCATAGAAGATACTATCATGTTTGTTATTTATTGTCAATATTTCAGTAATATGGAATCCCTCAAGAATTCCTTACGAAATCCTAAAGTTTTCCTTATTTATAGGGGCGCCAGAAGGCGGGGGTGCAGAGCAGCAGGACCGTGAAAATCTCGAGCCGGCCGATGAGCATGAGGATGGTCATGAGGAAGCGCGAGCCGGGCGAGAAGATCTGGAGCGCGTCCGCGAAGCCGATCTCCGGGCCGAAGACGAGGCCTGTGTTCGACAGCATCGCGATGACCGTGCCGAGCGTCGTCTCCACGCGCAGGCCCTCGAGCGACAGGATCGTGCACGCGATGAACACGATCATCGCGTAGAGCATGAGGAAGGTCGCGATCGAGTTGACGCGGTCGGACGGGATGGGCTTGTCGCCGACGCGCACGGGGACGACCGCGCTCGGATGCAGGCGCTTGTAGAAATTGCGCTTGATGAGCGAGAAGACGACCGCCGCGCGGATGACCTTGATGCCGCCGCTCGTCGAGCCCGAGCAGCCGCCGACGATCATTACGATGAACATCAGCCAATGCGTTACCTGCGGCCAGGCGTCGAAGTCCGCGCCCGCGTAGCCCGCCGTCGTGAGGAAGCCGACTGCCTGGAACACGCCGTAGCGCAACGCGTCGCCGAGCGTCTGATAGATGCCGCTTGCGACGAGCGCGGCGACGACGAGCGCCGAGACCACGATGAGGAAGCCGAGGTAGAGGCGCGTCTCCGCGTCGCGGAAAAATTCGCGCACGCGCCGCTTGAGCAGATGCTGGTAGTTGACGAACGAAAACGACGCGAGGATGCAGAAGACGATGATGATGACCTGCGTGTACACCGCGCCGGAAATCGCGTCGCCCGTGAGCTGCACGATGTCGTAGTTGCCGAACCCGCCGTTGCCGAGGCAGGCGAACGCGAGCAGGAAGGCGTCAAACAGCCCCGTCCCGCCGAGGCGGAGCAGCACGATGCAGGCCACCGTCAGCGCGATGTACAGCAGGTAGACGCTCTTCGCCGTGTCCGTCATGCGCGCGCGCACCTTTTCGATGTTTTGCCCGACGGTCTCCGCGGACGCGAGGTTGGCCGCGCCGTAGCCGAACATCGGCAGGATCGAGATTGCGAAGATCAGGATGCCCATGCCGCCCATCCACGTCGTGAACTGCCGCCAGAACAGCAGGCTGTGCTGGAGCTCGGTCACGCCCGTGAGCAGCGTCGAGCCCGTCGTCGTCAGGCACGACATCGACTCGAAGAACGCGTCGATGAAGGTCTCGTGCGCGCCCGAGAGCATGTACGGCACCGTCCCGAGCAGCGCCGCGAACACCCAGCACAGAAACACCGAGAGGATGCCTTCGCGCGTTTTGATCATCTGCTTCGGCTGTTTCGTCTTCTTGTAGAGCGCGTAGCCGAGCAGCATGTAGACGATCATTGTGATGAGGAAGATGCGCGTCATGCGCGGTTCCCCGTACAGCAGCGCGACGACGAGGCCCGAGAGCATCGTGCCGCCGATGATGACCATCACGATGCCGAGGATATTCCAAATCAGTTTGAGATTGAGGTTCATGCGTCCGCCGCCACCGGCCTATCCGAACAGGCCGTGCTTCACTTTCAGGAGTTTTTCGAGGTCAAACGATTCCGTCAGCAGCGAGAGGATCACGATGCGGTCGCCCTCCTGCACACGCGTCTCCTCGTCGGGCAGGATGACCTTCGTGCCGCGCTGCAAGGCGACGATCGCAAGGCCCGGCGGCAGCTTCAGATGGGAGATCGGCTTGCCCGACAGGATCATGTCGCGCGACGCCGCCATGTGGATGAACTCCGCCTGCCCCTGGATGATCTGCGACGACAGGATCTGCGCCCCCTTGATGAAGCGCGTCACATGGCTCGCCTCGATCTCGATGGGGTTGAGCACCATGTCCACGCCCATCGCCTCGATGAGCTCGCCGAAGCTCTCGCGGCTGATCTTCGCGATCACGTCCTCGATGCCCGCCTGTTTCGCGAGCAGCGCGAGCAGCAGGTTTTCCTCGTCAAACCCCGTCGTGCTCACGAACGCGTCCATCTCCGAGAAATTCTCGTCGTTCAAAAGGTCCACGTCTGTCGCGTCCCCGTGCAACACGAGCACGTTCGACAGATGCGTCGACAGGTACTGGCAGCGCGCCTTGTCCGCCTCGATGATCTTCACGGACGCCCCGAAGTCCTCGAGCATCCGCGCCAGGTAGTAGCCCGACTTCCCGCCGCCCGCGATCATCACGCGCGACAGGTCCGTGTGCTCGTCCTTGTCGATGAGGCTCTCCGCCGCCTCGTCGATGCGGTCGCGGTCGCCGACGACGTAGAGGTCGTCGTATTCGTCGACGAGCACGCTCTTCGCGTTGTCGGCCGTCGGGATCACGATCTTGCCGTTCTTCGACAGCGCGACGAGCCGCATACCGGACTCCGCGAGCAGCCCGTTGGCCTTCGCGACCGACAGCCCGATGAGGTGCCCCATGCGGTCCACGCCGAACTCGATGAGCGACACCTTGCCCGCGTGCAGGATGCCCCCCTTGATCGAATATTTCTCGATGAGGTATTTGTTGATCTCCTCGGCGACGGAGCGGTCCGGATTCACGATATGGTCGATGCCGAACGTCTCCTTCAGGAATTCGTACTGGTTCATATGCTCGGGGTCGCGGATGCGCGCGATCACCTTCGGCACGCCGAGCTTCTTCGCCGTCGCGCCGATCACGATGTTTTTCTCGTCGCGGTCCGTCGTCGTGATGAACACGTCGTACGTCCCGATCCCCACCTCGCGCAACAGGCTCACTTCCTTCGCGTTGCCCGCGACGGTCGTGATGTCCATCGTGCCCGACAGCCGCTGCAGCAGCGCCTCGTCCTTGTCGATGAGCGTGATCGAATGATCCGCTCCCATCAGCACTTCTATGATCCGGAGGCCCAGTTTGCCCCCACCCGCAATCGCAATCTTCATAACCATGAGATTGTACCACTTTACGCGCAATAATCAAGCGGGAACGCACCCCGCCGCTTTCGCCTGCCCGCCTGCTTTCCGCGGTGCCAGCCGTGCCGAAATGCGATTTGCTACAGCGAAAGTTGCATATTTCGCGCGATTTTCACCGAATCATGATACTTTCGCTGTAGCAACCGGACGGTTTTCAGGCGTCCTGAGCGCGGGTGTAGCTGACGGAGATTTGGGCCGTGTAGTTTGAGGCCGCGAGGCCGGGTTTGGCGGTGAGGGTGAAGCTCGTGTCCGTCTGGCCGGCGGGGACGACGTGGGCGCCGGTGAA
>JAISTF010000177.1 GCA_031272745.1 Eubacteriales Family XIII. Incertae Sedis bacterium | reverse complement strand
ATCCCCGCCGGCGACAGCGACGTCCTCTTCTGCGGCGAAGGCGCCTCGGACCTGCTCGAAACCGCCTTCCAGAAGCAGCCCGCCGCCGGCCGTCTCCACCTGCGCGACGTCGTGTCCCGCAAAAAGCAATTCGTCCCCGAACTCTTCCAGGCGATGCAGGAGTAGCGCGGCATCTCCTACCCCGTTACTTCCTCGCCACCGTCACGGCGTTGCCGGTCATCGTGGCGATGAGGGAGCCGTCCTCGGCGGTCACGTCAATGCGGTAGACCGAAGAGCGCTTGCCGCCGCCGGCGCGACGCGCAAACGCGTAGAGGACGTCGCCCTCCACAGGGCCTTTCAAATAAGAAATCGACGCCGACTGGCTCACGGTGACGAAGGGCTCGCCGCCGAGGATGTGGCCGACGTTGCAGGCCACCGCGAAGGCCGAGTCCGCAAGCGTGTAGACCGCGCCGCCCTGGGCAACGCGATTGAAATTGAGGTGCATGGGGGCGACCGTCATGCGGCACAGGCAGGAATCCCTGCCGAGCTCCTCGATCTCGACGCCCGTCATCGTGAGATAACCGTCCTCCGTGAATTTCGCCCGCACCCTTGCGAGCGCCTCGCCGCTGTCGTACAGGATTTCCGTCATGGTGCCCCGTCCTTTCCATTGTGATCGCCCATGTTTTGCAAGGATTTTATCATATCCGCGAAGTCGTCCGGCAGCGGCGCCTCGAAGCGCAGCGGCCGCCCGTCGCGCGGGTGGCGGAAAGCCAGCGCGCCCGCGTGCAGCATCTGGCGGGTCGCCCCCGCGGTCGGCCCCTCGCCGTAGAGCGCGTCGCCGAGCACCGGATGCCCGATGTGCGCCATATGAACGCGGATCTGGTGCGTGCGGCCGGTGAGCAGCCGCAGGCGCACGAGCGAGCACGCGGTGGCCGCACAGCCGTCAGGCCCGCCGCCGTCGGCGGCACCACCCCCCCCGCCGTACACCGCCACGCTCTCCCACTCGGTCGCAGACGCGTAGCCGCCCTCGGCCACGGGCTTGACCGTGCGGCGCGGCGTGGCGTCCGGCCCCGCGCCCTGCGCCGGCGGCGCGATCGGCGCGTCGCAGACGCCCCGCCCCCGCAGCGCGCCGCGCACGAGCGCGAAGTAGATTTTGTCCACCCCGCCCGCCGCCGCCTGCCGCGTGAAATCCGTCTGCGCGTGCGCGTTCTTGCCGCACAAAAGCACCCCCGTCGTATCCATGTCCAAGCGGCTGATGAAGCGGATCTTGTAGGCCTCGCCGCGCACGAGCATATGCCGCATGATCCCGTTGGCGACGGTGCCGTCCGCGTGCCCCTTCGTCGGGTGGACGACGATGCCCGGCTGCTTGTCGAGCACGAGCAAATCGTCGTCCTCGTACAGCACCGCGAGCGGGATGTCCTGCGGCGCAAACCGGCTCGCTTCCTCGGGAAAGACAATGCGGATTTCATCGCCGGCCCGCACCTTGTCCACGAACCGCGCCGGCGCCCCGTTGACAGTCAAATCCCCCGTGCCGTGGACGGCCTGCCGCATGAGCCGCGACGACACGCCGCGCGCGCGCCGGAGCACGGTGCGGACGGTCATGCCGGCCTCGGCCGCTTCCGCCACATGGACGAGGTCCTTTTCCATCGGTCACTCGTCGTCGGGATCGTGGTAGTCTTCCTCGTCCTCGTCGTCGCCGTTGCCGTAGTCGTCTTCCAAAAGCGACGTCAGCGACATCACGTACTCGTCGAGCGTATAGTCGAGCGCATCCGTGAAATCATAGGTGAAGTCCCCGCCGTCCAGGTTTTGCAGGCGCACGTTCGTCAACGCCTCGTACACGGACATCTCCGTCTCTTCGCCCTCGGCGCGATCCGTGCAGCGCACGCGCCCCTCAAACAGGTACCAGTTGCGGAATTTGACGAGCTCCTCGGCAAAGAGGTGCGCGCTCTCGTCGTCGCCGTCCCCGCCGCTGCCCGCGAGCCCCGCGAGCGTCGTGCCGATCGTCTGGATCAACGTATACACCTCGGTCTCCTCATCCGGCACGAAATTCAGCATGTCCTCGAAATACGCGTCCACCAACTCGGAAAGCGAATCCGAATCCGTATCGGCGGCGAGCTGCGCGATCGCGTCCGCGGAGATGTCCTCCTCGTGCTCGACGAGCTCGGCAAACTGCTCGAAGTACACAAACTCCGACGGCGCGTCAATCTCCAATAGCTGCAACAATTCCTCGAAATCCATGGCACTCACCTCATTCCCGTGTCCCCGAAAGGCACTCTTCGATGTCGACGGTTTTGAATGTCACGCGGAGCTCCTGCCCCGCGAAGATGCGGTTGATCATGTTCACGAAATTCTCCGAAAGGTCGCTCGCGTAGAAGATGTTTTCGGCGGGCGGCAGGCTTGTCCTGCGCGTAGTCGCAGGGATGCCGCCCCTACGGGCTTCAGGAGCCGGCGCAAACAGCCCGCGCTCCGCGAGCGCGTCCCGCACGCTCTGAAGCATCTCCTCCGAAGGGTCGACGATGCGCAGGCCCGGCCACAGCTTCTCGATGTTGCGCCGCACGAGCGGATAATGCGTGCAGCCCAGCACGAGCGTGTCGATTTCGTTATAGGAAAAAAACTGGTCCAAATAATACCGCAGCGTCAAGTCCATGATTTCGGGGCCGATGATGCCTTCCTCGATGAGCGGCACGAGCGCGGGGCACGCCTGCTGCTGCACGTCGAGCTCCGGCCGGTACGACAGGATTTTCTTCGGATAGGCCTCGCTCCCGATCGTCGCCTTCGTGCCGATGATGCCGATTT
>JAISTF010000151.1 GCA_031272745.1 Eubacteriales Family XIII. Incertae Sedis bacterium | reverse complement strand
GGAAGTGTCTCGGGGAAGCCGCCACCGCCCCGCAGCAATGCTGTTATGAAATCCACCTGGCTCTCGCCGGCACGCAGCGCGCGGTCGACATTGGCGTTGTCGCAGTTGCTGATGCGGTTGGCCGTCTCCTTCATCTCGCGGATCATGCGGACCTCCTCGTAGGCGAGCAGGTGGCGGTCGGCGCCGAGGATGCCGAGCATGTCCTTGATCTGCTCCGAAGCCTTCAGGTAGACGACCGGCCGACCCTTGCGGCGTGAGACGCGCGCGTGGATGTCCGTGAACGAATTCATGATGCGCCGCGCGTCGGCCGCAAGCATCGGGTCATCCAAAGCAATCTCAAAATGGTAGCCGTGCTCGGGGTCCGAAACGCTGCCCGCGCCGAGGAACAGTCCGCGCAGAAACGCCTTGCGGCAGCATTTCGAAGCCAGCATGTCCGCGGGCGTCCGCGCGCTGAGCGCGAGCTTTCCGTCCACCCTGCCGATGATGCCGATGGTCTCCAAAAACGCCGTCCCGCGATCCGACGCCGCGGCCTTCATCTCATAACGCTTCGGCACCGCGCCGCCGCGGTCCTCCGACACGGACACGTTGAGCGTGATGCCGAGGCCGCCCGCCACGCCCTGCAAATGTTCAAACAGCATCTTCTCGTGCCGCGCCACCGCCGGGTTGCTCGTCTGAAGCACGAAGCCGAGGAGCCCCCCGCGCGCGCCGCCGACGCGCCGCACGGAACCGCAGGCGCGGAAAAAACCGGCGGCCTCGGCGCGGGCGCAGCACGGCTTGGATGCCGGCAGATGCGCAAGCTCGTTTTTCACTTCCGAGGAAAACGACATCAGACCTCCCGATGGCGCAGCACGATGTTCTCGCCGGCGTCGCGCAGCCGCTCCGCGACCTCGATCGCCATCGCGACGGAACGGTGCTGCCCGCCCGTGCAGCCGAACGCGATGTTGAGCGACGGCTTGCCTTCCTTGATGTACGACGGTTTCAGCCGCTCGATGAGCATGAGGATCTCGTCCGCGAGGAATTTGCTCTCGGGAAAATCCATGACGAACGTCCGCACCGCTTCGTCGCGCCCCGTCATCTCGCGCAGCGCGTCGACATAAAACGGATTCGGGATGAACCGCACGTCGAAGATGAAATCCGCCTCCTGCGGCATCCCGTATTTGTAACCGAACGACTGCACGACGATGCGGAACGGCCGCGCCTTCGCCACCCCCTGCACGTCGCCGCCCGTGACGTATTCATGCAGGATCGACGCGAGCTCCGCGCTCTTCAAATCGCCCGTGTCGATGATGAGGTCCGCCATCTCCTTGATCGGCGCGAGCCTCTTGATCTCCTCGTCGAGCGCCTCGCCGTTCGTCATGCCGCTTTCGGCCGCGAGCGGGTGCGTGCGCCGCGTCTCCGCAAACCGCCGCAGGATCGTGCTCTTCGGCGCTTCGAGATAGATCAGCTTGAAGTCGATGTTGCGCCGGTCGAGCATCTTGCGGTACTTCTTGAAATCGTCGAGGAAGTCCCCGCCGCGGATGTCGATGACGAGCGCGATCTTGTCGATCTTGTGCTTGCCCGTCTGCGTCAGCGCGACGAAGTCCTTGATGAGCACCGGCGGCATATTGTCGATGCAGAAAAACCCCATATCCTCGAAGCAGTCGCTTGCGAGGGTTTTGCCGGCGCCGGACAGCCCGGAGAGAATCACGATCTGCATCTCAGCCCTCCACGCGCAGGTTCACGACCCGCGCCAAGTCCACGCCGGCCTCGAGCAACAGCTGCACGCCCACGAAAAAATCCCCCACGCGCGCCGGACTGTGCGCGTCGCTGCTGAGCAGGAACCGCACCTTGGAACGCGCCATGTCGCGCACGTCGAGCGGCGTGAGCGTCCTGTGCCCCGTGTTGATTTCGACGAGCGTGTCCGTGCGCGCGCACGCCTCCGCGACCTGCCCCAGATCCACGGGCGCGTTGTCGCCGGGATGCGTGAGAAAATGGATCCTGTTGTTTTCGAGCGCCGCGATGACCGTCTCCGTGTTGCGCGCAACCTGCGCCGGTTTCGCCCGCTCCGGCGTCCTGCGCACGAAGTTCCCGAGCGTCTGCGCGACCCCGCGCGGCGTCAGCCCGCCGACCGCCCCGTAATGCCACCCTGCGCACACATAGTCGAAATATGAAAACTCCTCCGGCTTCACGTCGAGCTTCCCGTCCGGCAGGATGTTCGCCTCGACGGAAAAATAGATCTCCATGTCGGGAAATTCCTTGCGCAGTGCAAGGATCTCCGCCTTCTGCGCCGCGAGCTTCCGCCGCTGCACCCCGAAACCGAGATGCCCCGGCCCGTGGTCCGAAATGCCGATCTTGCGGATGCCCCGCCCGCGCGCCGCGAGCACGTTGTCCCGCACCGTCCCCGACCCGTGCGAATAGACCGTATGCGTGTGCAAATCCGACAACAGCGCATACCTGCGCCCGTTCACCGTGTATTCGATTTGAGACCGGCTTGCCGGCTGGTCGATCGACATCGCGCCTCCTTACAATACGACGGGTTCTTCTTCAAGCAGTATACCAAATTTCGCGAAAACGACTTCCTTCACATGCGCCGCGACCGCGAGCACATCCGCCGCCGTCGCCCCGCCCGTGTTCACGAGGAACCCCGCGTGCTTCTCCGACACCGCCGCCCCGCCCACGGCGTAGCCCTTCAGCCCCGCTTCCTCGATGAGCCGCGCCGCAAAGTCGCCCTCGGGCCGCTTGAAAAAACTCCCCGCCGACGGCAGCTCCATCGGCTGCTTCTCATTCCGCCGCCGCGCAAACTCCCGTATCTTCGCCAACGCCTCCGCCGGATCGCCGCTCTCCGGCGAAAGCGCGACGTCCAAAATCACCCACGGCCGTTCCTGAAACACCGAAGCACGATAGCCAAACCGGCAATCGTTATTCAATAACACAAACTGTTTGTCGCTCTGTGGGTCATAGACGCGCACTTCGCGCACGAAATCTCCGATCTCCGCGCCGTATGCGCCCGCGTTCATGCGCACCGCTCCCCCGAGCGTCCCGGGGATTCCCGACAGCGGCTCCAGCCCGCAAAGCCCCCGCTCCGCCGCCTGCCGGCAGACCGCGGAAAGCAGCGCGCCGGCCGCGAGATTCCGCGTGGACACAACCGTCCCCGTGTAGCCCTCGTCGCGCACGAGCACGTTCGTCCCGTTCCCGAGCAAAAAATACGGCCGCCCGCTCTCGTGCAGCTCCCGCACGCAGGCGATCAGCGCCGCCTCGTCCGCAGGCTCGCAGTACGCCGCCGCCGCCCCGCCGCACCGGAACGACGTATGCTCCGCCATCGGTTCGTTCTCTCGAAACTCCATGCGTACAGTATAGCGAAAAGCCTGTCGATTTTCCATCCGAAAACAAAAAAGAAATCTTTACAATCGCGCCGACTTCGCCTATAATATTAGTCGCGTCTGCGTTTGGGACATCCCGCGCGA
>JAISTF010000013.1 GCA_031272745.1 Eubacteriales Family XIII. Incertae Sedis bacterium | reverse complement strand
ACGAAGTTCGAAGCCGAGGTGTACGTGCTGAAGAAGGAAGAGGGCGGCCGCCACACGCCGTTCTTCAACGGCTACCGGCCGCAGTTCTACTTCCGCACGACGGACGTGACGGGCGACCTCAACCTGCCCGCGGGCGTGGAGATGGTCATGCCGGGCGACAACATCCAGATGACGATCACGCTGATCACGCCGATCGCGATCGAGGAAGGCTTGCGCTTCGCCATCCGCGAAGGCGGCCGCACGGTCGGCTCCGGCGTCGTCACGAAGATTCTCGAATAAGCGCAGAGCAAGCACAATCAGGCAATCGGCGAAAGCCGTTTGGACGCAAACAAAACGGATGGCCGCGCGCCATCCGTTTTATTTTGCCTTTCCCACCACTTGCCCCCGCTTTTCGCACCACTTGCCGAAAAGCCCTTTACTTTCCCGCAGCGAACCGATAGGATGGCAGTGTCATGAAAATTCGAATTGAAATTGACGAAAAGGCGGACGAGACCGAGGTCACGATCCGGTGCCGCGAGGTGGACGAGCAGGTGCAGCGCCTGCAAAGGACCATCGCGGCGGCGCACGGCGGCGAGGGCGCGGCCCGCATCCGGCTCCAGAAAGGCGGCAAGGAATACTACCTGCCGCCGCAGGACATCCTGTTCTTCGAGTCGGCGAACGGCCGCACCTGGGCGCACACCGAGACCGAGGTCTTCGAGACGCGCCTGCGCCTGTACGAGCTGGAGGATATGCTGCCGCATTCCTTCCTGCGCGTCAGCAAATCGGCCATCATCGGGACCGCGAAGATCTACCCGATCGAACGCAACCCCGTGGGGCCGAGCGTCGTGCAGTTCAGAGGAACGCATAAGCAGATCAGCGTCAGCCGCCAGTATTACCGGTTATTGCAGGACAAGATGGATTTTGGAGGAACGGAACATGGAAAACAAGCAAAATGATTTTCAGCGGCACTTCTCGTTCGGCCGCGTGTTTTGGGGAATTTTCTGCATCATCGCGGCGGTGGTCATCGTGCTGGCGCAGATGGGCATCATCACGGTCGTCGGCATGGGCGTGGGCACGATCGTCGTGCTCATCATCATGCTCGTCATCCTCGTGGCGAGCATCCCGAAGCTGTTTTGGTTCGGGATCTGGTGCCCGGTGGTCGGCATCGGCTTCCTGCTCGCCGAACCGCTCGGCTTCGATGTGGAGCATGTCAGCCTGTGGGCCGTGCTGCTCGTCGCGATTCTGCTCAGCATCGGCTTCTCCGTGCTGTTCCGCCGGAAGAAGCCGCACGGCCCGAAGGGCTGGCACGAAAACGACGAGAACTTCGAGCAGGTCATCAACAGCCCCGACGGCAGCGACGTCTACGCGAAGACGCATTTCGGCTCCGCGATCAAATACATCAACACGGACAACCTCGTGCACGGCTTTCTCGACGTGCGCTGCGGTGCCATGAAGGTGTTCTTCGACAACGCGAAGATCGCGGACGGGCAGGCGGCGGAAGTGCAAATCAGCCTGAGCTTCGGCGCGATAGAGCTGTACATCCCGCGCGGCTGGACGGTCGTGGATCAACTGCACAAGAGGATGTCCGGCATCGAAGAAAAGGGCGCCCCGCAGCAGCTTGCGCCGGACGCCCCCAAACTCGTCCTGACCGGCGACGTGGACGTCAGCGGCCTGACGATCATCTATACGTAGCGAGGTCTGCCATACCAGTAGGGGCGGCATCCTGCCGCCCGCCGTCTTACAACCGGATCGCCGTCTCGAGCGCGATCTCCATCATATCCGTGAACGTGTTCTGGCGCGTTTCCGCGTCGAGCGATTCGCCCGTCAGGACGTGGTCGGAGATCGTGCAGATCGCGAGGGCTTCCTTGCCGAGCTGCTGCGCCGTCACGTAGAGGCCGTAGGCTTCCATCTCGACCGCGAGGCAGCCGAGCTTGCCCCACGCGATCGACGCGCCGGACGCGTCGTAGAAATGGTCCGTTGTGTACAGGCTCCCGACCGTGAGCGGCACGCCGAGTTCCTGCGCGCACGCGTCGGCCGTCTTCAGCATCCGGTAGCTCGCCACCGCCGAAAAATGCCCGCGCAGGCCGAACTGCGCGTTCGCAAATTCGCTGTTCGTCGAGGCGCCGATGGCCGCGACGACGCTGCGTACCTTCAGCCCGGCGTTGATCGCGCCCGCCGTGCCGATGCGGATGATGTGGTCGACGTCATAGAAGCTGAACAGCTCGTACGCGTGGATGCCCATTGACGGCATGCCCATGCCCGAACTCATGACCGACACCGGCTTGCCTTTGTAGGTCCCCGTATAACCCTGCGCATAGCGCACGTTGTTGACGAGCTTCGCGTTTTCCAAATAACGCTCCGCGACAAGCTGCGCGCGCAGCGGGTCGCCGGGCATCAGCACAGTCTTGGCGAAGTCGCCCTTGACGGCCGCGTTTTGCGGGGTGGGGGTGGTGGCGGGATGCTTCTCTTCGCCGGTGTTGGATAGGTTTTTGCTCATGGTTTTCTCCTTTTTGTTGGCTTGGGTTTCGCGGATGGTTCGTCTCATATTGGGGCGCCTTGGCTGTTGAAGAGCGGGAGCGGCTCGAGGTAGATGAGGTCCTCGCGGGCGATGGCGTCGCCTTCGGCGAGGATTGCCATGCGGCCGCAGATGATGCCGCCGGCCTTTTCGACGAGGGCTTCGAGGGCCTTCAGCGAGTTGCCCGTGGAAATCACGTCGTCGACGATCAGGATGCGGCTGCCCCGAATCAGGTCCACGTCCGCCGCGTCGAGGCAGAGCTTCTGCTTGCCGGCCGTCGTGATGGAGTCGACTTCGACCTCGAACACGCCCGCCATGTACAGCTTCGGCACCTTGCGCGCAAGGAAATATTTTTTGTCCCCGTGCTGCCGCGCCATCTCGTGGACGAGCGGAATGCCCTTGCTCTCCGCCGTGATCAGGTAGTCGTACGCGGGCGCTTTTTCAAGCAGCGCCGCCGCCGCCGCGACCGCGAGCTCCGGGTCCCCGAAAAATTCGAACCCCGCGATGTACAGCTCGTCGTTCAGCGCGCAAAGCGGGAGCTTCCGCTCCAGTCCCGCAATCGTCATCGTGTAATGTTCCATGCCGTTGCCTCCTTGCGATGTATTCTACCACAAATCCCCACCAGCCTGCGGGTGCGGCTGTGGGTTTTGTGGTATACTTTTTCGCAGTATGGATGTGATCACTTCACGGGACAACGCGGCGCTGAAACTGGCGCGGAAACTGCGGACGAAAAGCGGGCGCGACAAGGAGGGGGCGTTCCTCGTGGAGGGGGAGAAGCTGATCGCGGAGGCGCGGGGCGCGGGACTCGTCGTGCGGACGGTGCTCCGGCGCGGGACGGACGTGGCCGACGTGCTCTTCGACGAAATCGCGCAGACCGTGACGCCGCAAGGGGTGCTCGCGATCGTCGAGAAGCCGAAGGCCCCTATTGTCATCCTGCGCGGAGGCGAAGCCGAAGTCGCAGGATCCGGCCCGTTGGCGGTGCTTGTCCTCGACCGCATCCAGGATCCGGGGAACGTCGGGACGATGATCCGGACGGCGTACGCGGCGGGCTTCGGCGCGGTGTGGTGCGTGAAGGGCACGGCGGACCTCTGGTCGGACAAGGTGGTGCGCAGCGCGGCGGGGGCGTTGTTCCGGTTCGCGGCGGGCATCCGGGAGGGCCTGGAGGCGGCGGACGTACTTCAGGCGGCGAGAGCGACGGGGCTGCGCGTCGTCGTGTGCGAGGCGGGCGGAGTCGATTATTCGGAAGTGAGGCTTGCGGGCGATGGCGGCGGGATTGCGCTTGTGGTCGGCAACGAGGGCGCGGGCGTGTCGGCGGCGCTGCGCGAGGACGCGGATTTGACGGTCGGAATTCCGATGCGCGAGGGGGCGGAGTCGCTGAACGCGGCGGTCTCGGCGGCGCTCGTGATGTATGAGTACAGGCGGCAGGTTTTGCCGGATTCTCGGGTCTGCGCCCGAGAATGACAATGGAAGCAGGCAGTGACGGAATGGGAGTGGGTATGAAGAAACCGGATGAGATTTTGGCGGAGGCGCGCGGGGCCTTGGAACAGGCGCAGGACGCGCAGGCGGTCGAGGATGTGCGAATCCGTTACCTCGGCAAGAAGGGCGAACTGACAGCGTTGTTGCGGTCGATGGGCGAGATCGCGCCCGAGGAGCGCAAAGCGTTCGGGCAGGCCGTGAACACGGCGAAGGATGCGTTGGAGACGCTATTGCAGGAGCGCAAAGAGGCGTTTGCAAGCGCGGGCCGGTCGGCGCAGCTCGCGGCGGAGCGCATCGACGTGACGGAGCCGTCGCGCACGGTCCCCGCAGGGGCGCGGCATATGATCACGCAGACAATCGACGAAATCGCGGGCATCTTCATGAGCATGGGGTATTCCGTGACGGAGGGGCCCGAGGTTGAGACCGTCTTCTTCAATTTCGACGCGCTCAACGCGGCGCCCGACCACCCGTCGCGCGACATGTCGGATACGTTTTACATCTCGGACGACATCCTGCTCCGGACGCAGACGTCGCCCGTGCAGGTGCGCACGCTGCTCGCGCAGGCGCCGCCCGTCAAGGTGATCTCGCCGGGACGTTGCTTCCGCACGGACACGCCGGACGCGACGCATTCGCCGATGTTTCATCAGGTCGAGGGCCTGCTCGTCGACGAGGGCGTGACGATGGGCGACCTCAAGGGGACGCTCGACGCCTTCGCAAAGCGCATGTTCGGCGCAGACGTGAAGACGAAGTTCCGGCCGCATTTCTTCCCGTTCACGGAGCCGTCCGCCGAGGTGGATGTGAGCTGCTTCCTCTGCGGGGGCGAGGACCCGTCGTGCCGCGTCTGCCACGGCTCGGGCTGGATCGAGATCCTCGGCTGCGGCATGGTGCACCCGAACGTGCTGAAGGTTGCGGACATCGACACGGAGCGGTACACGGGGTTTGCGTTCGGCGTCGGCGTGGAGCGTACGGCGATGCTGAAGCACGGAATCGACGACATCCGGCTGTTTTATGAAAACGACGTCCGGTTCATCGGGCAGTTCTACTAAGGTAAGGAGAAAAAATGAAAGTCCCTGTTTCTTGGATGGAGGAATATGTGTCCGGCCGCTTCTCGCAGGAGGACGTGGCGGAGCGCATGGTGATGAGCGGGTCGAACATCGAGGCGCAGGAGCGCTTCGGCACGAACGTCACGGGCGTCGTCATCGGCAAGGTGCTCGAGGTTTGGCCGCATCCGGATTCGGACCATCTCGTCGTCTGCCGTGTGGACGTGACGCGCGGCGCGGAGCGCACGGCGCACGGCGCGATCGACGAACTCGTGGCGGCGGAGGCCGCGGCAGCGACGCGCGGCGAGCGCGGCGAACGCGAGGTGTTGCAGATCGTGACGGGCGCGCCGAACGTGTCCGCGGGCGACTTCGTCCCCGTGGCCGTGCACGGCGCGGCGCTGCCGGGTGGCGTGACCATCAAGAAGGGGAAGCTGCGCGGCGAGGTCAGCGAGGGCATGATCTGCTCCGCGCAGGAGCTCGGCTTCGACGACAAGGTCGTGCCGATGCACTGCAAGGACGGCATCTGGACGCTGCCGAAGGAATTTCGCGCGGACAAATACATCGGCACGGACGCGCTCGACGCGCTCGGTCTGCGCTTCGCGAGCGTCATCGACTTTGAAATCACGCCGAACCGGCCGGACTGCCTGTCGATCTACGGCATGGCGCGGGAATACGCGGCGGTGTACGACCGGCCGCTGGAGCCGATTGAAGTGCTGGCGCGCGAGGACGCGAGCCTCGCGGGCGCCGGACAGACGGCGGAGGACTTCGTCAAGGTGCAGATCGCGAAGCCGGAGCTCTGCCCGCGCTACATCGCGCGCGTCGCGACGGACGTGGTCATCGAAGACAGCCCGTGGTGGATGCAGCAGCGGCTCATGCTCGCGGGCATGCGCCCCATCAACAACATCGTCGACATCACGAACTACGTCATGCTCGAGCTCGGCCACCCGATCCACGCTTTCGACATCACAGAGATCGCGGGCGGCGAGATCCTCGTCGACACGGCGGCCGCGGGCGAAAAATTCACGACGCTCGACGGCACGGAGCGCACGCTCGACGCGGACACGCTGCTCATCAAGGACGGGCGCAGGGGCGTCGCGATTGCGGGCGTCATGGGCGGGCTCAACTCCGAGATCACGGATGCGACGACGACGATTCTCATCGAGGCCGCGTGCTTCACGGCCGCGGGCATCCGGCGCACGAGCAAGAAGCTCGGCCTGCGCACGGAAGCGTCTTCGCGCTACGAAAAGGGCGTGCCCGCGGAACTCGCGCAGACGGCTTCGGACAGGGTCTGTCAACTGATTCAATTGACGGGCGCGGGCAAGGTGCTCCCGGGCGCGGCGGACTGCTACCCCGCGCCGCAGGCGAAGACCACGATCATGGCGCGCGCCGGCCGCATCAACGCCGTGCTTGGGACCGGCATCAGCGCCGACGACATGGCCGCCTTGCTCCGCCGCCTCGAAATGGGCGTCGAGGTCAAAGGCGAGCAGCTCCTCGTGACGCCGCCGGCCGTGCGTATTGACCTCAAAGAGGAGATCGACCTCAGCGAAGAGGTCGCGCGGCTCTACGGCTACGACAAGCTCCCCGCGTCTCTGCACGCGGACAGCGTGTCCTCGGGCGTTTCGAAAAGCTGGTTCGTGCGCGGCATCCTGCGCGAGGTTTTGACGGGCGCGGGCCTGTCGGAAATCGCGACCTACAGCTTTGTCTCGCCTGAAGGCGTGGCGTTGATCGGCGCACAGAACGACCCGAAAAAGACGGACTTCGTGCGCCTGCTCAACCCGCTCGGCGAGGAAAACAGCGTCATGCGCACGACGCTCCTGCCGAACATGCTCGAAGTCCTCGCGCGCAATTTCAACCGCGGCAACGAGGAAGCCTTCCTGTTTGAAATCGGCAACACGTTCCACGCCACATCCAATAACGAATTGCCGTCGGAGCGCTTGTCTCTGTGCGCGGCCTGGTATCTGCGCGGCGGCGGCGCGGACTTCTTTCTGCTCAAAGGGGTGCTGGAGAAGGCGTTCGCACGGCTCGGGCTCGGGGCACCGGCGCTGGTGCCGACGGATGACTTGCCGACGTGGCATCCCGGGCGGTGCGCGGCGGTGGCGGAGTACGGTGTCATCGGGGAGTTGCATCCGGACGTGTCGGCGCGGTACGGGATCGAGGAGCGTGTGGTCGCGTTTGAGCTCGACTTCGACGCGCTCGCAGAGGCGGCCGTGACCGCGCGCGAATACAGCCCGCTGCCGAAATTCCCGGCGGCGCCGCGCGACATCGCGCTGATCGTGGACGAGGACGTGACGGCGGGGCGGCTCGAAGCCGTGATTCGCGAAAAGGGCGGGCGGACGCTCGAAAGCGTTGCGCTCTTCGACATCTACCGCGGCAAGCAGGTGCCCGAGGGCAAGAAGAGCCTCGCGTTCAGCCTCACCTTCCGCGCGAAGGACCGCACGCTGACGGACGAGGAAGTGAACAAGACGCAGGCCCGCATCGTGAAGGCGCTCGAATCCGAAACCGGCGCCGCGCTGCGCGACGCGTGAGGGCGGCTTGTGAAAAAAAACGGTTTGAGCGAAAAAAAATCTACCAATTATAGATGAAATTATTGTATGATATGAGGAAAAGAGAAACCAACAGCGAACTGCGTACGGAGGAGCCAAAATGACAGAGCCGGCATACACCAAAATTCCCGTGAAAATCTATGGGCAGGAATATACTGTGGCGTCGACCGAGCCGAAGGATCGCGTGGCGCGGATTGCGGCGCATGTCGACGAAGTGATGCGCGACCTGACGACGAAGGGTGCGGTCGGTTCCGTGGGCGCGCTCGCGATGCTCGCGGCCATCAACATCTCGGAGGAGCTCTTCAACGAGCGCGACGCGCAGCAGTCGGCGGGGCGGGAGCGGGAGCAGCTCGACCGCGACATCGCGCATTACCAACAGCTCTGGGAAGAGGCGAAGCGGACGCATCTCCAGTACAAAGAGGACGCGAAGGCCGTGTCGGAGCAGAAGGACGCGCTCCAGGAGCGGCTCAACCAGAAGACGATCGAGGTCGACGGGCTCATCCGCAAGACGGAGGAGCAGGCGGCGGTGATCGCGCGGCTCGAAGGCGAGTTGGCTTCCGCGGTCGACCAGCTCCGCAACGCGACGACCCAAAGCGTGGACACGGGCGCGCGGATCAACGAACTGCAGGACAAGCTGAAGGAAATCGAAGGGAATTATTTCGAGCTTCAGATGGAGAACATCCAGATGAAGGGCGATTTGGAGCGTTATCGCGGCGGGCAGTGACGCGGCGGGCACGGCGGCCGTGGTACGGGAATTCCGGGTCCTTGAATACGAAACCATCATAGAAATGCTCGCGGGGCGGACGGCGTCCGCGCTCGGGGCTCATCTTGCGCGCGGGCTCGCGCCCGCGGATCGCATCGAAGAGGCAAACCGAAGGCAGGCGGAGACGGCGGAAGCGGTCTTCGTCTGTTTGCGCAAGGGGACGCCGCCGTTGGCCGAGCCCGGCGACGCGGGCGGAACGGCGACGCTCGCGTCGAAGGGCGGGGCGCTGACGATGCGGCAGCTGCTGCACGTCGCGTCGGCGATCGCGATCGCGCGGCAGGTGCGCGCGTTTCTGCTCTCGGACGTCCCGCCGGAGGAAGCGCGGCAGGTGCGCCGCGCGGCCGAGGGGCTGACGCTCTTTCCGGCCGTCGAAAAACGCATCGTCTCGTCCATCGTTTCGGACACGGAGATGGCGGACGGCGCGAGCCCCGCGCTGCGCAGGCTGCGGCGGCAGATCGACGCGCAGCACGACAAGATCCGCGAAAAACTTGCGCGCTATGTGTCGGGGGACGCGCCCGCGGGCGTGGCCGGCGCATTGCAGGATCGCGTCGTGACGATGCGCAACGGGCGCTTCGTCGTGCCCGTGAAACAGGAGCAGGCGGGCCGGTTCCCCGGCATCGTGCACGACCGCAGCAAGGGCGGCGCGACGCTGTTCATCGAGCCCCAGGCCGTCGTGGATTTGAATAACAAACTGCGCGAGCTCGAGCTGGAGGAGGAAGCGGAGGTCGAGCGGATCCTCGCGGAGATGTCCGCCGAGGTCGGCGCGTGCGCGGAGGGGCTGCGCGAAAACCAGCGCCTGCTCGGGGAACTGGACTTTGCGTTTGCGAAGGCAAACCTCGCGCTCGACATGAAGGCGTTCCGGCCCGAGATCGTGCCGGCGGGCGGGGGGATCGACATCGAACAGGGACGCAATCCTTTGATTCCGCAGGACCGCGTCGTGCCCGTGTCCGTGCGTCTCGGGACGCGCGGCGGCGGCGGCGATGCACGGGATCCTTCCTGCCCCGAAAACGTGCTCGTCGTCACGGGGCCGAATACGGGCGGCAAGACCGTGACGCTGAAGACGGTGGGGCTGTTTGTGCTCATGGCGCAGTCGGGGCTGTTCACGCCGGCAGCGCGG
>JAISTF010000032.1 GCA_031272745.1 Eubacteriales Family XIII. Incertae Sedis bacterium | reverse complement strand
CCCTGCACGAGGAACCCCGCGTGGCAAAACGGCACGCCGCAGTCCATGCACCGCGCGCTCTGCGTGTGGATCGCCTCCGCGCTCTGCGGCACGACAAATTCGTCCCAGTCGCGCACGCGCTCCGCCACGGGCCTGTGCCCCGCCTCGCTGCGTCCAAATTCCAAAAATCCCGTCGGCTTGCCCATTCTCAATACCCTCTCACACCATTGTCATTCTCGGGCTTGTCCCGAGAATCCAGCTGTCCAGCAATCCATCCTATGCGATTGCCGCCGCGTCCGCGCCCTCGAGCGCCGCCGCGTAGTCATCCGGCAGCACCTTCACAAACGCCGCCGCCGTCTTCGCAAACTCCGCAAGCATGGCCTTCGCCCGCTCGCTGCCCGTCCGCTCCGCATGCTGCTTCAACAACGCCCGCACCTTCTGCTCGTCCTCTTTCCCGAGTCCGGACAGCGATACCTTTTCCGGATTGCAGCGCGCCTCGAACGTGCCGTCCTCGTCAAACACGTACGCGACCCCGCCGCTCATGCCGGCCGCGAAATTGCGCCCCGTCCCGCCGAGCACGAGGACCACGCCGCCCGTCATATATTCGCAGCAATGGTCGCCGACGCCCTCGACGACGGCCGACGCCCCGCTGTTGCGCACGCAGAACCGCTCGCCCGCGACGCCGCGGATGAAGACCTCGCCCGACGTCGCG
This sequence comes from Eubacteriales Family XIII. Incertae Sedis bacterium, assembly GCA_031272745.1. GTDB lineage: Bacteria > Bacillota > Clostridia > Peptostreptococcales > Anaerovoracaceae > WRFF01. Next base: position 8,880 of record JAISTF010000032.1, on the reverse strand, counting down.
CCGTACAGGGCGACGTTGCCGATGATGATGTTTTCCGACGGCTCGAAGACCGCGCCGTCGGGCGGCACCACGACGATGCGCCCGCCGGACAACCCCTTGCCGACGTAGTCGTTGGCGTCGCCGTGCAGCTCCATCTCGACGCCCGGCGCGAGAAACGCTCCGAACGATAGCCCCGCCGACCCGTCGAACCGCAGGTGAATCGACCCGTCCGGCAAGCCCTCCGGCCCGTGCTTGCGCACGATCTTCGCCGACAGCATACAGCCGACCGTGCGGTTCCGGTTGTTGATGGCCAAAGAATAATCCGCCTTCTCGCCGGGGCTGGCGATCGCCCCGCGGCACAGCGAAATCAGCGTCGACTGGTCGAGCGTCCGCCACAGCGCGTGGTCTTGCGGCTGCGTGAAATACCGCGCGCCCGCGTTGTCCACCTGCTTCGGCTGATACAGCAGCGACGACAGATCGACCGTCTGCGCCTTCTCGTTGATGCGCTCGAGCGCCGGCGTCTGGTGCAGCAGCTCGACGTGCCCGACAAGCTCGTTGACCGTCCGCACCCCGATGCGGCTCATCCACTCGCGCACTTCCTGCGCGAGAAACTTCATGAGGTTTTCCACGTATTCCGGCTTGCCCGCAAACTTCCCGCACAGGTCCGGATTCTGCGTCGCGATGCCGACCGGGCAGGTGTCGAGGTTGCACACGCGCATCATGTCGCACCCGAGTACGATGAGCGGCGCCGTCGCAAACGCAAACTCCTCCGCGCCGAGCAGCGCCGCAATCACGATGTCGCGGCCTGTCAGCAGCTTCCCATCGGTCTCCAAAACGACCCTGTTGCGCATGTTATTCATCAAGAGCGACTGGTGCGCTTCCGCGACGCCGAGTTCCCAGGGCAGGCCCGCGTGCCTGATCGACGTGCGCGGAGCCGCGCCCGTGCCGCCGTCGTAGCCCGAGATCACGATGACGTCCGCGAGCGCCTTCGCGACGCCGACCGCAATGGTTCCGACGCCGCCCTCGGAGACGAGCTTCACGGAGATGCGCGCGTATTTGTTCGACGCCTTGAGGTCGCGGATGAGTTGCGCGAGGTCCTCGATGGAGTAGATGTCGTGGTGCGGCGGCGGGCTGATGAGCTCGACGCCCGGCGTGGAGTAACGCGCCTTCGCAATCCACGGGTAGACCTTGCCGCCCGGCAGATGGCCGCCCTCTCCGGGCTTCGCGCCCTGCGCCATCTTGATTTGGATTTCCTTCGCGTTGTTCAAATAATGCAGCGTCACGCCGAAGCGTCCGGACGCGACCTGCTTGATCGCCGAGCAGCGGTTGTGGCCGTCCTCGCCCACCTCGAAGCGCTCGACGAGCTCGCCGCCCTCGCCCGTGTTGCTCTTCGCACCGAGGCGGTTCATCGCGATGGCCATGCACTCGTGCGCGGCCTGCGAGATGGAGCCGTAACTCATCGCGCCGGTCTTGAAGCGCTTCACAATGGACGACACGGGCTCGACCGTGTCGATGGGAATCGGTTTGTCGGCCTCGACGATCGACAGGAGACCGCGGATGTTTTTCAGCTCCGTCGTCCGCAGGTTGACCGCCGCCGAGAACGCCTTGAACATATCGTAGTTCCCCGTGCGGCACGCCTGCTGGAGCAGGAAGATGTTCTCCGGATTGAACAGGTGGTACTCGCCGCGCGAGCGCCATTTGTAGTCGCCACCCTCGTCGAGCGGCGCGTCCTTCGCCTGCATGTCGAACGCCTTCGCATGGCGGCGCTTGATCTCGCGGTCGATCTCCCAGAACGTGACGCCGCCGATGCGCGACGTCGTGCCCGTGAAATATTTTTCGACGATGCCGTCGGACAGGCCGAGCGCCTCGAAGATCTGCGCGCCGTGGTAGGAGCGCACGGTCGAGATGCCCATCTTGCTCATGATCTTCACGATCGCGTGCGTCATCGACGCGCGGTAGTTCGCTTTCCCCTCAGCCGCGCCTACGGCGAGCCAGCCGCCGCGCGCCATGTCCTCGATCGTCTCGTAGGCGAGCCACGGGCAGACCGCGTTCGCGCCGTAGCCGACGAGCAGCGCGAGGTGGTGCGCCTCGCGCGCCTCGCCCGTCTCGCAGACGATGGAGATGCGCGTGCGCGTCCCCTTGCGGACGAGGTACTGGTGCAGGCCCGACACCGCGAGCAGCGCCGGAATCGGCACCTTGCGCTCGCTCGCGCCGCGGTCGGACAGGACCAAGATGTTGTACCCGCTCTCCATGACGAAGTCCGCCGCCTTGAACAGATCGTCGAGCGCGTGCTCGAGCCCGTCCTCCTCGCGGCTGTTGAACAGCATCGGCAGCGTGACGGCCTGGAAGCCGTCCAACGAAATCGCCTTGAGCTTCGCGAGCTCCCCGCGCGTGAGCACGGGCGTCTCGTGCCGGATCATGCGGCAGTTTTCCGGCCCCGGTTCGAGCAGGTTGCTCTCGCTGCCGATCTGCACATACGAGCTCGTCACGACTTCCTCGCGGATCGCGTCAATCGGCGGGTTCGTGACCTGCGCGAAAAGCTGCTTGAAATAGTTATAGAAGAGTTGCGGCTTGTTCGACAGCACCGCGAGCGGCGTGTCCGTGCCCATCGAGCTGATGGGGTCGTCGCCCGTGTTCGCGATGGTCTTCAGCGTGAGGTTGAGGTCCTCCCAGGTGTAGCCGAACACCTTCTGCTCCGTGAGCAGCGGCAGCGTCTCGGGGTCGCCCTCCTTGTTGGCCATGAGCAGTTCGAGGCTCACGAAGTCCTTCAGCAGCGCCTGCTCGCGCGTGGACGCCTGCTTCGTGCGCGCCTCGCGGATCACGTCGAGCCAGCCCTTGCCCGTGAAGTCCTCGGGCGCGTCCGGCAAATCCGCAAGTTGCACGAGCCCCGCGTCGAGCCATTTGCGGTACGGCCTCTTCGCGGCGACGGCCTGCTTCAGCTCCTCGTCCTCGATGATGCGCCCCGCCTCCGTGTCGACGAGCAGCATGCGCCCGGGCCGCAGACGGTCGCGTTTCAACACGCGCTCCGCGGGCAGCCGCAGCGTGCCCGTCTCGGACGCGAGGATCAGCGTGCCCTCGGTCGTGATGCAGATGCGCGACGGCCTGAGCCCGTTGCGGTCGAGCGTCGCGCCCGCCACGCGCCCGTCCGTGAACGCGATTGCGGCCGGCCCGTCCCACGCTTCCATCAGGCAGCTCGCGTACTCATAGTAAGCGCGCTTCTTCGGGTCCATCGCCGGGTTGCTCTCCCACGGCTCGGGGATCGCCATCATCATCGCCTCATACAGCGGCGTGCCGCTGTGCACGAGCAGCCGCACGAAGTCGTCGAGCATCGCCGAATCGCTCCCGTCCTCGTTGATGACGGGCATGATCTTCGGCAAATCCTCGCCGAACTGCGCGCTCGCAAGCATCGCCTCCCGCGCCTTCACCCAGTTCACGTTGCCGCGAATCGTGTTGATCTCGCCGTTATGAATCAGATAATTCATCGGGTGCGCGCGCTCCCAACTCGGGAACGTGTTCGTCGAAAACCGGCTGTGCACGAGCGCAATGGCGCTCGCCGTCCGCACGTCCTTCAGCTCGAGGTAGAAATTCGCGAGCTGGTCCGGCCGCAGCATCCCCTTGTAAACGATCGTGCGGCATGAGATGCTCGTCAAATAATAATAAAGGTCGCGGTCGGGGTTGTGCGGATTATAGCGGATCTGTTTTTGCGCCCGTTTCGAGACGACGTACAGCTTGCGCTCGAAGTCATCCTCCGTCAGGCCCTCCGGCCGGCCGATGAAGACCTGGCGGATGCCCGGGCAGACCGCCTTCGCCGTCTTGCCGATGCCCGCGCTGTTCGTCGGCACGATGCGCACGCCGAGCACGGGGAGCTTCTCCTCCTCGCAGACCGCGCAGAACTGCTCGACCGTGCGGCGGCATTTCTCCTGCTCGGGGCTGCCGAACATCATCGCGACGCCGTACGCCCCGCGCGCGGGCAGGTCGAGCCCCTCGGACGCGGCGATGCCCGCGAAGAAATCGTGCGGCAGCTGGATCAACAGGCCCGCGCCGTCGCCCGTCTCGGGCTCCGAGCCGATGCCGCCGCGGTGCGTCATATTGTAGAGCACCTCGATGGCGTCCTCGATGAGCCGGTGCGTCCGTTCGCCGCCGACGTTCACGAGCAGCCCGATGCCGCACGCGTCTTTTTCAAATTTTGGGTCGTACAGACCCTGCTTCCCCGGCATCCCCGGGGAGGGCCCTCCGTCAGTCTGAAACCTCATCTCTCCTCCTGCCTAAAAATGCTTAAACGCCATTATACAACAGGTGGGCGCCGTGGCGCAAGAGAATTTTCAGAATTTTCCCACTACACCGCTACAAAATATACCGCGACATGTCGTCGGCCGCGATCGTCTCCGCGAATTTCGTCTTCACGTAGTCCTCGTCGATGGCGACGTCCTTGCTGCCCGCGTCCGGCAGATCGTAGGCGAAGTCCTCGAGGAGCTTTTCCATGACCGTATGCAGCCGCCGCGCGCCAATGTTCTCCGTCTGCTCGTTCGCGAGGAAGCTGATGCGCGCGATCTCCTTGACCGCCTCGTCCGAAAACGTCACGTTCACGCCTTCCTCGGTTTCGAGCAGCGCCTTGTGCTGCTTGATGAGCGCGTTTTCCGGCTTCGTGAGGATGGCGACGAACGCCTCCTCCGTGAGGTTTTCGAGCTCGACGCGGATCGGGAAGCGGCCCTGCAGCTCGGGGATCAAATCCGTCGGCTTCGCCGTGTGGAACGCCCCCGCGCCGATGAACAGCACATGATCCGTCTTCACGGGCCCGTATTTCGTGTTCACGACGCTGCCCTCGACGATCGGCAGGATGTCGCGCTGCACGCCCTCGCGGCTCACGTCCGCGCCCGAGCGGAAGCCCGACCCCGACGCGATCTTGTCGATCTCGTCGATGAAGATGATGCCGTTCTGCTCCGCGTTTTCGAGCGCCTCGGCCGTCACCTGGTCCATGTCGATGAGGTTTTGCGCCTCCTCTTCACGCAGGATCTTGCGCGCATCCTTCACCTTGAACTTTTTCTTTTTCTTGCGCCCGCCCGGGTTGACGGCGTCGAAGATGTTGCCGAGCGCGATGCCCATGCCGCCTTCCATCGCGTCGAGCTGGTTTTGCTTCGCCTGCTCCGTCACCTCGATCTCGATGTACTGCTCGTCGAGCAGGCCGTCGCGCAGCTGCTGCCGCACCTGTTCGCGCGTGAGCTCGACCTCGCTGTCCGTGCGCGTGTCCGCCGCTTCCTGCTGCTGCTGGGCCTGCGACGCGGCGCCGGACTGCGGCCCCGCCTGATTGCCCATAATGAAATCAAACGGCCCCTTCAACGTCGCGCCCCCGCCGCCGGACGCGGGCTTGCGCTTCTGCGGCGCGATCGCGTCGAGGATTTTCTCCTCGGCGATCTCCTCCGCGACGCCGTATTTCTCTTCGAGCCGCTTCTGCTTCGTGATGCGGATGGACGCTTCGACGAGGTCCCTGACCATCGAGTCCACGTCGCGGCCGACGTAGCCGACCTCGGTGAACTTCGTCGCCTCGACCTTCACGAACGGCGCGTCCATGAGCTTCGCGAGCCTGCGCGCGATCTCCGTCTTGCCGACGCCCGTCGGCCCCATCATCAGGATGTTTTTCGGCGTGATTTCCTCGCGCATCGTCTCCTCGACGAGCCCGCGCCGGTAGCGGTTGCGCAGCGCGACCGCCACGCTCTTCTTCGCGCTGTCCTGCCCGATGATGTATTTGTCGAGCTCCGCCACAATCTGCTTGGGCGTCATGCTTTGAAACTTATTTTCCATCCTCGTCGCCCCCTTTCGTCTCCGCACCCAGCTTCTCGACAGAAATGTTGCTGTTCGTATACACGCAAATCGACGAGGCAATCTTCAGCGCCTCCCGCACGATCGACTCCGCGTCCATATCCGTATGGTCAAACAGCGCGTGCGCCGCCGCGTACGCAAAATTCCCGCCGCTGCCGATCGCCACGAAATCCGAATCCGGCTCGATCACCTCGCCGTTGCCCGAAATCACGAGCAGCGACTCGCGGTCCGCCGCGACGAGCAGAGCCTCCAGATTGCGCATCACGCGGTCGCTGCGCCAGTCCTGCGCCAGCGCGACCGCCGCCCGCTTCAAATTCCCCCCGTGCTCCTCGAGCTTCTTCTCAAACTTTTCCGTGAGCGTGAACGCGTCGGACACGCTGCCCGCAAATCCGGACAACACCGTCCCCTTGTAAATCTTCCGGACCTTCTTTGCCGTGTGCTTCATCACGGACGTCTGGCCCATCGTGACCTGCCCGTCGCCCCCGATGCACACGTCGTCCGGCCCGCGCCGCACCGCCACAATCGTCGTCGCATGAAATTGACTTTCCATTATATATGCGACCTCCCTTCACCGCAAACTACTGTCCCAAAGCAACGCTTCGGGTATCCATTATTAGCACTCTCACCATGCGAGTGCTAATATCATCATACCCCGTTTTTCGGATTTGTCAACAGCCGGAAGTTATTCTTTGTAATTGCACTCGGGGTTGCTGCACGCATACACGACGCTCTTCCCCTTCTTCTCGACGAGCAGCGACCCGCAGCGCGGGCATTTGCGGTTGACGGGCTTGTACCAATACACCTGCTTGCAGTCCGGATACCCCGTGCAGCCGTAGAACGTCTTGCCTTTCTTGCTGCGCCGCATCGCGATGTCCTTGCCGCAGAGCGGGCACTGCACCCCCTCGACCTTCACGAGGATGGGCTTCGTGTTTTTGCACTCGGGGTAGCCCGAGCACGCGATGAACCGCCCGAACCGCCCCTGCTTGATGACCATCGGCCGCCCGCACAGCTCGCAGATCTCGTCCGTCGGCTCATCCTCGATCTTGATCTTCTCGATCTCCGCGTCCGCGACCTCGAGTTCGTCCTTCAGCACGCCCCAGAAGTCCCCGACGACGCCCTGCCAGCGCGCGCCGTGCGCCTCCACATCGTCGAGCCGGTCCTCCATGCCCGCCGTGAACCCCACGTCCACGACCTCGCGGAAATATTTCTCCATCAGCTCCGTCACGACGAAGCCGAGGTCCGTCGGCACGAGCGCCTTCTTGTCGCGCGTCACGTACCGCCGCTCCGTCAGCGTCGCCACGATCGGCGCGAACGTCGACGGCCGCCCGATGCCGTTCTCCTCGAGCTCCTTCACGAGCGACGCCTCCGTGTAGCGCGGCGGCGGCTGCGTGAAGCTCTGCTCCGCCTGCACGTCCACCGCGCGCAGCGCTTCGCCCTCCGCCAGCTCCGGCAAGAGATTCCCCTCGTCGTCCTCGAGCGCCGTCTGGTACACCTTCAAAAACCCGTCGAATTTCAGCTTCGACCCCGTCGCGCGGAACGTGTAGTCCCCGTTCACGATGTCACAGCTCACGCCGTCGAACACCGCCTCCGCCATGCGGCTCGCGACAAACCGCGACCAGATCAGCTTGTACAGCCGGTACTGGTCGGACGACAGCGACGCCTTGATCTGGTCCGGATGCAGCTGCACGTACGACGGCCGGATCGCCTCGTGCGCGTCCTGGATGTCCTTCTTGCGGTTGGAAAACACATGGTTCCCGATATACTCCTTGGAATAACGCTCCTCGATCCACGCCTTCACGGCCGCGTCCGCCTCGTCCGAGATGCGCACCGAGTCCGTGCGGATGTACGTCACGAGGCCGACCTGCCCCTGCCCCTCGATCTGCACGCCTTCGTAAAGTTGCTGCGCCACCGCCATCGTGCGCCGCGACTGGAAGTTGAGCTTGTTCGACGCGTCCTGCTGGAGCGTGCTTGTCGTGTACGGTGCCGAGGGCTTCCGGCGGCGCTCCTTCTTCTCCACGCTCTTGACCGAATAACCGCCGCCCCTCAGCGCTTCGAGGATGCGGTCCGCGGTCTCTTTGTTCGGGATTTCGAATTTCTCCCCCTTCTCGAGGAGCAGCTTCGCCGTGAACGGTTTCGTGTCGCCGTCGAGCTTCGCGAGGTCGACCTCGATCTTCCAGAACTCCACGGGCACGAACGCGCGAATCTCGCGCTCGCGGTCGATGATGATCTTCAGCGCCGCGCTCTGCACACGCCCCGCCGACAGCCCCGTGCGGACCTTGCGCCAGAGCAGCGGGCTGATCTTGTAGCCCACGATGCGGTCGAGGATGCGCCGCGCCTGCTGCGCGTCCACGAGCCCCATCTCGATCTTGCGCGGCTGCTTCACCGCGTTCTTGATCGCCTCTTTCGTGATTTCGTGGAACTCGATGCGGTCCGCTTCCTCATCCGAGAGCCCGAGCAGGTATGCGATGTGCCAGCTGATGGCCTCGCCCTCGCGATCCGGGTCGGTCGCGAGCAGCACCTTCTTCGCGGCCTTCGCTTCCTTTTTCAGCTCCCTGATCACATCCCCCTTGCCGCGGATGTTGATGTAGTCGGGCGCAAAATCATGCTCGAGGTCGACGCCGAACTTGCTCTTCGGCAGGTCGCGCACATGCCCGACCGACGCCACCACCTTGTAGGACGGCCCGAGAAATTTCCCGATCGTCTTCGCCTTCGAGGGCGACTCCACGACCACGAGCGTCTTGCCGCCCGCCGCCGCGCCCTTCGCCCGCGCCGTTTTCTTCGCTGCCATTGCCGTTGCCATAATGCCTCCATTGCAAATTGTTTATCAAGGCATTATTCAAACACGAAAACCCCGCCCTGTCAACGCCCCAATGAAAAAAACTTGTTTTCCCCACCATCTTCCTTGCCGTCTTGCCGCCCCAAATTTCGCGCCGAACGAAAATATCGCCCCTCTCTGCTCATTTTTGCAAGTTTGGTCACGATCCGATGGAAGCATTTTCAATACTATTCCAATAATCGGAATTTTGCACGCTTCATCTGCGAAAAAGCGGCGCGAATTTCACGAATGAAGCGTCTGAGAGCGGT
>JAISTF010000014.1 GCA_031272745.1 Eubacteriales Family XIII. Incertae Sedis bacterium | reverse complement strand
ACGCGGCCGCGCCGCGCCAGCAAATCCATCGTCGGCGTCGCCGCCGCTTCGAGAGGCGTCGCCTCTCCGGGGACCGTCACATCCGCGGCCCCGTCGGGTACCAGAATCAAATACTTCATGCGAAGTATTTTACCATATGGGCATTCTCTTCCGTACGCCGACGTTCTGATACTCCAAATCGCCCCAGTTGCCGCCGCCCATCGACGCCGTGCCGGACAGCTTCCAGGTTTCTCCGTATCCGAAATACGAATACGTCCCGTCGTTCTTCTTCGACGTCTTCTTCGTCGTCTTCTTGGCCGTCCAGGATCCGAAATGGCTCTCCCCGCCCGTGAAACCGCCAAAGCCGAATTTCGGCCCGTACACGGTCGTGTCCGCGAATGTCGCGTTCACCGATTCTCCGCTGTATTTCGACAGCGCAAGCAAGTCGATGTAACCACCGCCGCCCATTTTGTTGGTCGGCGCGGATCCGACGTACTTCCCGTCGACATAGCCCTTCGCCGTTTTGCTGCTGTTGTAGATCTCCAGCCGGATGCGGTGCTTGCTGCCGGGCGAAACCGTGCCGTAGCCGTTCACCGTGAAATTCGCGCCGCCGTTGTAGACGCTCTCGAAGAAAATCTCCTGAGAGCCCGCAGCCGGACGCCCGGATCCTTCATCATAGAAAAACCCGAACGAAATCGCGCTCGAGGCCGTGCCGATCACGATCTTCGCGTGGTATCCCGACCCGGAGCCCGTCATCGCGAGCGTGGTCTCGACAGCGAGATCCGGCATGCCGCCGCTCTGCTTCTTCCAATGCGCGTAGAGCGTCTGGTTCGCCTTGCCCTTGAATTTCGTCGTCGTGTAGACCTTCTTGCCGCCGCTCTTCTTCGTATACCATCCGAGGAATTTGTAGCCTTTCCGCACGCCCGTCGGCAGCGTCCCGTACACGCTGCCCGACTTCAGCGAAAGCGTCTTGAACTGCTGCGCCTTCCCCTTGTTTCCGTTGAAGGTGATCTTGTACTGCGCCTCCGTCCAGATGGCGTAGAGGATATGCCCTTCCGCCAGCACAGGGCCAATCTCTTCAATCGCTTTGCTCTCTTTGGCAGTGGACGTCAGTCCCCAGCCGACAAAAGAAAACCCGGTGCGCACCGGCTTGGGCGCCTTGCTCACGTCATACCAAACGCCGACCTCGGCCTCGACCGTCGTCCGCGCGTCCGCCGCGCCGTCGCCGTCCGCATCCACGCCTTCGAACGTGCCGCCGTTGCCGTCGAGCGTGATCGTCGCCATCGCCGGCGGCGTGTTCGGATCCGCCCCTTCCGTTGCAAAGGCCGCCGACCCCGCCCCGAACAACGTCGTGAGCGCCATGGCTGCGCTGATCAGCCACGCAAGCCCGCGCAGCTTTCCCGATGCTTTCCTGCTTCTCGATTTCATCTGTCCCTACCCCTTTCAAAAAAAACTCATCCGATAACGTATCGTTTTTGTGGCAATGATATCAACGATGCCGTTATTCTATCACAAACCTTGTGAATGCCGCAATCGGAACGAGTGGACGGAGCAATCGTTTTCCTGTCCGAAGCGGAACACGAGGGCATCGCCGCCCAGATCCTCCGGGGCTATGTCCCGGCCGTCTTCCCTCGACGGCAACGCCGCGAGCGTTTTGAAATGCGCAACGGCGTACCCAAAACGCGCCGCCACGCGCTCCAGCCGAGACGAAGGTTCCTGCGATTTCACCGACAACGCATACGCGACATCCGGGCGCGACGCCAGAGCCATCAGATCGCCACTTCGCGGATCGGATTCTCCGTCCGGCGCCACGAAGAGGCCGTGCGAAACAGGCTGGAGCAGGACACCGCGCACATACAGATGCCGTTCCGGGAACAGTTCTGCAGCCGTGAGCGCGCATATCTCCCGTCCGCGAACGGAAATCATGCCACGCTTCGCCTTCAGCGGCGCGAAAGGAACGTCCAAACGAAGAGGCGCCGCGGCGCTTTCGCGCTTCGCCGCCGCAAGGCGGTCGGAAAACCAAGCTTCAGGGGCATCGATCTCGTCAAGGTCGAACGGCTCCGGATCGCCATGCAGATGGACGATGCCCTTGCCGTCGGCGGATATGCGGACGGAGCAGTCCGGCAGCACGCCCTTCTTCTGGATGTCGTAGAGAACTTCCAGCGGGGTATTTCCGAGGATCGCCCGATGGCGCTCGACGGTCAGAGGATCCTCGAGGAAGACTTCCGTGCGCTTCAAGCGGCGCAGGCTTTGTGAAGCGGTTTCAAACTCGGCGTCCGTCAGCAGCAGGGATTCGTCAATGACGACATTGCCCTCCTTGACGAAGAACCACGGCGTACGATATTCGTGCGTACAGCCGGGGAACAGCGTCTCGAGTTTGCCGTAAATAGAATCATACTCCTCGCGGTTGTCTTTGACCATCATGGTGATGAAGCGAAACCGCGCAGCGCTCCCAGAGGCCTTCGCGTAGGCGGACAGCTTCTCGATATTGGTAAAAAAGGCCGTGTTCTTGATGCCGAAAAGACGGCCGTAGGCAGCCTCGTCAAAGGTTTCGACCGAAATGTTGACCGCTCCGAAGCCCGCATCCGCGAGAAACCGGAGATCCCCGTCGTCCATTTTTCGCGCAAGATTCGTCGTGAACTGCACCTTGCCGCGCAGGTCTTGCGGTATCGACCGCAGTAGCTCCGTGAAATCGGGATGAAGCGTCGGCTCGAACAAACAGGAGAGATAGAAGCGGCAGTCTTTCGCCAATCCGATCAAGGCTGATGCCTTTTCGAACCGCTCTCGGCTGATGTTCGCGGTGCCCTCGATATAGTCCCAGTCGTTGAAACAAAACACGCAGCGCGCGTTGCACTGCCGCGTGAGATCCACATAAATGAAATTGTACTCAATCCGTCCACGGACCGGCACGATGCCTTTGAACAAATTCCTTTTCATTGGGATGTACTGCCTTTCCTCACCCGACGAGCCGGGCCACTTCCTCCTTCATGCGGTCGATGGCCTTGCGGGCCGCGTCTTCCGTCGGGCCGACGCCCGTGTAGTAGATCTTGCATTTCGGCTCGGTGCCCGAAGGGCGCGCGAGGATTTTGCAGCCGTCCGCGAGGTCAAATTCGACGACGTCCGAAGACGGCACGCCTTCGATCGCAGACGTCTCCGCGCGGCCGCCGAGCTTGTACGCCGTGCGCGTGCCGCTGCGGTAATCGGCCGACACTGTGACGACCGCCGAGAACGCGGTCAGCGCCGCAGGCTCGCGCAGCTTCGCCATGATCGCCTGAATCTCGTGCATCCCCGACTCGCCGGGGCGCACGAATTCGTCGAGCCCGTCGATGAAATACCCGTACTCCGCGTAGAGTTCCTCCGCGCGATCCAAAAGCGTCTTGCCCGCGGCCTTCAGCACACCCGCCGCTTCGAGCAGCAGCAGCGCCGCGTTTTGCGCGTCTTTGTCGCGCGCGTAGGTGCCCGACAGATAGCCGCAACTCTCCTCGAACCCGAAGACGTACCGCCCCACCTCGCCGTCCGCTTCGAGCGCGTTCATCTGATCGCCGATGTTCTTGAAACCCGTCAGCACCTTGCGCGTCTCGACCCCGTGCTTCTTCGCCATCTCGCCCGTCAAAGGCGTCGAGACGATCGTCGTGATGAAGACGGGGCGCTCGGGCATGCTGCCGTCGCGCGCGTGGCAGGTGAGGATGTAGTCGAAGATCAGGAAGCCGACCTGGTTGCCGGAGAGCTGTACGTACTGCCCCCCGTGCCGCACCGCGACGCCGAGCCGGTCCGCGTCCGGGTCCGTGCCGATGAGCAGGTCCGGCGGATCGCCCTCGGCCGCGAGTTTTTCGCAGAGTTTCAGCCCGAGTTCGAGCGCCGCCCGCTTCTCGGGATTGGGCTCGGGACAGGTCGTGAACTCGGGATCCGGCTTCTCCTGCTCCGGCACGACCGTGAGCTTCCCGATCCCCGCCTGCGCGAGCAGCGAGCGCACGGGCACGTTGCCCGTCCCGTGCAGCGGCGTGTAGACGACGGAGATGTCCGCGAGTGCGCCCGGCGTCCGCGACTCCTCGAGCACGCGCGCGACGTAGTCCTCTTCCATCTGCGGGTCGATCATGCGCAGCAGCGGGCTCGACTCGCAGATCTTTACGCCCGTCCACAAATCGACGAGGTCGATCTTCGCGGCGACCTTCGCGGCTTCCTCGGGCATGCACTGGCAGCCGTGGGAATCGTAAATCTTATAACCGTTGTACGTCTTGTTGTTGTGCGATGCGGTGCAGACGACGCCCCCGTCCGTGCCGAGCACGCGGGCCGCGTACGACAGCAGCGGCGTCGCGGAAAGGCGCCCGAAGATATAAGCCTCGATGCCGTTTGCCGCGAAAACGCGCGCCGCTTCGAGCGCGAAGGCATCCGAATTGTGGCGGTTGTCGTAGGCGATCGCGACGCGCGGCACATGGCCGTCCTTCGCGTATTCCTCGTTCAGATGGTCGGCGTAGCCCTGCGAAATCTTGCGGATCGTATGGACGTTGATGCGGTTGGGGCCCGCGCCCATCACGCCGCGCATGCCCGCCGTGCCGAACTCCATGAAACGGTAGAAGCGGTCGCTGATCTCCGCGCGTACGGTCTCGTCGCCCGGGTCCGCCTGATAGCGCTCCTTCAGCTCCTGCAATTCCAGACGCACGAAGACGTCGAGGTCTTCCTGTGCCAGCCAGAGGTCCAGTTCCTTCAAATAATCTTCCATATCCTCACCTCCCGATGACCTTCATTCTACCACAGGTTCCGTCTCCCCCGCGCCTTCCTTCCACTCCGCGACGGCCGCGTTGAACTGGATGCCCGTGATGAGCAGATACGACATCACGAAAAACCAGATGAGCAGCACCGCGACCGACGAGAAACCGCCGTAGAGCAGGTTGTAGCTCGGCAGCGCGATCATACGGATGTAGAAGGCGTAGACCCAGGTGACGATGAGCATGGCGGCGGCCGCGAAGACCGCGCCCGGCAGCGTCCGGCGCAGCGCGCGGCGGCGGCCCCGAAACCATTCCAGCGTCACGCGCTTCACGGTTTCGATCTTGCTGTCCGTGACGAGCGCTGCGTACCCGCCGCCCGTCAGCGGCAGCAGGTAGTAGAGGCAGAAGGTCAACAGCAGGAAGAGCGCGAAGGCGATCGGCCAGCGCCAGAAAAACCACACCTCGGAAAACGTGTAGCCGCCGCCGAGGTATTCGTTGGCGTACGAGAGCGACGTGCGCGCGATGAGCTCCCCGAAGACGAGGATGTAGAGCGCGACGATGAAGGTCACGAGCACGACGACCGTCAGCAGGATGGCGCGGGCGCGCTCACGCAGCCAACCCGTGATCGCGCTTTTGTACGGCAGCCCGCCGATCATCGCGTAGTTGGAAATGCGCATCAGCGAGAAGATCGCGCGGCTGCCGGCCCAGAGCGCAAGCAGGACCAACAGGACCGTGACCGTCCGGCTCGGGCGGTATTCGAGCAGCGGCATCAACGTGGCGAGCGCCTCGTCCGCGAGGTACGACGACAGCACGTCGTGGATCGCTTCATAGGAGAGCGTGAACAGATGCAGAAGCTGCGCGAGCAGGACGGACGAGGGCACGACCGAAAGCAGAAACCAAAACGAAACCTCCGCCGCGCCGCCCGCGTAGAAGGGGTCGCAGACGCGCTTCCATACCAGCTTTGCGATCTCAGCGGCGGAGTTCTTCACGCAGTTTTTCCAGGGCGCGGAAACGGTGGCTGATGCGGTTTTTCTCCTCCGGCGGGAAACGCCCGAACGTCAGCCCGGCCAACGCCTCGCGCACCGCCGGCGAAGGCAGCAGCGCCACCTCCGAGGCGTCCGGCACGAAGAGCGGGTCGTAGCCGAAGCCGTTCTCCCCGTCCGACGCAAACGCGACGCGCCCGCGCACTTCCCCGCGGCAGACGATCGGCGCCGCCCGCTCCGGCGTGAGCATCGTGATGACCGAGACAAACCGCGCCGCGCGCGACTCCGCCGGCACATCCGACAACAGCCCGAGCAGCTTTTCGTTATTCGCACGGTCCGCGTCCGGCCCGTCCACGCCCGCGAACCGCGCCGAGTACACGCCCGGCGCCCCGTCCAAAAAATCGACGGAGAGTCCGCTGTCGTCCGCGACGACCGCGCGTGTCCCGCCGAACCAGTCGTAGATAGCCCGCGCCTTCAGCAGCGAGTTTTCCTCAAACGTCGCGCCGTCCTCTTCGACCTCGAAGTCCGGCACGCCCGCGTCCGCGCGCGACAACGTCTCATAGCCAAACGCGCCCGCAATCACGGAAATCTCCGCGATCTTGTGCGCGTTCGTGGATGCGACGACAAGGATCAACAGACCCGCCCCGCCCTCAAGTGTTCTTCATGATGACGCCTTCGACCACGTCGGCGACGTCCTCGCAGGCGTCGCACACGTCCTCCATGTAGCCGAAGACGCTGTTCCACGCCGTGACCTGCTTCGGCGTCAGGCTCTCGTCGAGGAAGACCCCGCGCACCGCGTCCAAATACAGCTTGTCGCCCACTTCCTCCAGACGGTTGATCTCGATGATGCGGTCGGCGATGATCTTGGACTTCTTGAAATTGTGGAATTCCTCGAGCGCGTCGCGCATCGCCGACGTCAGCTTGATGATGACGCCCGCGATCTCGACCGCGTCCTTGCGGATCTCGCGGATGTCGTACATATACAGCCGCTGCAGCACGTCCTCGATCTTGTCCGTCACCGTGTCGATGGCCTCGCTCATCTGCATGATGTCCTCGCGCTCGATCGGCGTGATGAACTCCTTCGCGAGCAGCCGCGTCATCGAATGCCGCGACACGTCGCCGTCGTGCTCGATCGAGTGCATCTTCTCGAGGCTCTTGCCGAGCGCTTCCGGGTCGTAGTCGTCGAGCGTCTCGCGCAGAAACGCCGCCGCGTCGCACGAAAAGCTGCTCATCTCCACAAAAATATCGTAGTACCGATCCTGTTTCGCCATGTCATTTCTCCCCGCAGCCCGCGCCGCTTTCGATCATATATTTTTCCGCTTCGATCGCCGCGACAGCCCCGTCGCTTGTCGCCGTCACGACCTGCCGCAATAACTTCTTCCGGATGTCCCCCGCCGCGAATACGCCGGGGATGTTTGTCCGCATCCTCTCATCCGTGACGATGTAGCCGCGCTCCGTGTCGAGCTCGTTTCCGAAGAGTTCGGACACCGGCCGCATCCCCGCGAAGATGAAGACGCCGAAATTGTCGCCTTCCGCCGCCTTGATGACGCGGCTCTTCCCCGTCTCCACGCTCTCCACGGTCACGCGCGTGAGCAGGCCGTCGCCGCCGAGCTCCGTCACGATCGTCTCGAGCAGAAATTCGATGTTGTCCACGCGCTCCGCGCGCTCCACGATGGACCGCGCCGCGCGGAACTCGTCGCGCCGGTGGATGATCGTGACCTTGCGCGCAAATTTCGCGAGGTACATCGCCTCTTCGACCGCGCTGTCACCGCCGCCGACGACGAAGACGTCCTTTCCCGTGAAAAACGGCCCGTCGCAGACCGCGCAGTACGAAACGCCGAGCCCCGAAAACGCATCCTCGCCCGGCACGCCGAGCTTCACGGGCACGCTGCCCGTCGCGAGGATCATCGTGCGCCCCTGATAGGCGTTGCCGCCGACCACCGCGTCCTTCACGGGGCCGATCAGATTCAGCATCGTCACCTCGCCCGACACGCGCTCCGCGCCGAAGGCGTCCGCGTGCGCCGTCAACCGCGCCGAAAACTCCGCGCCGGACTCGTCCACGACGCCACCCGGATAGTTGGCGATTTCCGCCGTCTGAAAGATGTTGCCGCCGAACGCGCCGCGCTCGATCACGACGGTCTTCAGTCCCGCCCTTCCCGCGTAGATCGCGGCCGCCAGCCCCGCCGGCCCGCCGCCGACGATGACGACGTCGTACAATGCTTCATCCGTCATGTTGTCCGCCCTTCCGCTTCCGCTTCATCCGTGTTTCTATTATACCTGTTTCTGTAGCCCACGTCGCGGTGTTTCGGAATGAACCACACGAGGACGAGCGCCCCGACGGCGACCGCGGCAATCACGAGCATCGCCGTCACGATGCCGTAGTTGTCCCCGACCTTGCCGATGATCGGCGCGCAGATGCCGCCCATGCTGACCGTCAACCCGAAGAGCACGCCCGACGCCGTGCCCATGCGGCTCGGCATGAAGTTTTGCCCCGTCACCATCAGGGCGCTGTGTGCGCCGGAAAGCGCGATCGAGATGAGGATGATCAGCGCCGTGCCGAGCGCCGGCGAGCGGCAGAGCGCAAACGCAAAGATCAGCGGCGCGAGCGCGACGCAGCTGATGCGGTACAGCAGGCGGTAGCCATAGATGTCCGCGATGCGCCCTCCCACCAACGTCGCCACGATGCCCGCCGCGGCGTAGATCGAAAGCTGTATGCTCCCCCGCGCCTCCGTCGCAAAAAAGACCGCCACCCAGAACAGCGGGATGAACATATTGAGCAGCGACCCGACGATGGAGCGGAAGAGCACCACGACCGCGACCGTCGCAAAACCCTTGACGTTGTCCACCTTCTTGCCTTCTTCTCGTACGCGGCCCGCCGCGGAGAGCCGGTGCTCCCTTTCGAGCGCCTTGAACGCCTTGAGATGCGGCAGCATGATCAGGCTCCCGACGATCGCGGGCACGAAATACACCGCCGTTCCCCGCAGTCCGAACAGCCCCACGAAAACCGTGATGAGGATCGGCCCGCCCGTGAAACCGATGTTGCCGCCGACGGAGAAGATGCTCATGCTCATGCCCTTGCGGTCGCCCGCCACGATGTTGGCCAACTTGCTGCCCTCCGGATGGAACAGCGACGTGCCGACGCCCATGAGGACGCAGCACACGCAGGTCAGCGCATAGGAAGGAGCCCACCCGATCAGCGCAAAACCCGAGCAGGCGAGCAGCATTCCCGCAATGACAAACCAGGGCTTTTCGCTCCTATCGCCGATCAGCCCGAACAGCGGCTGCGTGACGGCCGAGATGACGTTCCCGAACAGCAGCAGCCCACCCGCCGCCGCATAGGAATAATGATGCTCCGCAATGAGAAACGGCAACAGCGCCGCCAACGACCCCTGCGCGAGATCCGTCGTCGCGTGCCCCACCATCGTGAAATAAGAAAATTTGCTGATTCCGCCGGGTTTTCCGGAACGGTGTACAATCTGCTCCATAGAAACAAATTGTACACCCTGCGCCCCGCCTTTTCAAGCGAGTGATACTTTCGCTGTAGTAACCGATCATTTGCCTCGGGGCCTTGCACACCTTCGCATTGTCATCCTGCGCCTACGCCTGCACTTCACCGCTACGAATTGTCATTCTTCGCCTTCACCACCTACTGTTCGCTTATGGGTGTCAAATAATATCGATAGTCAACTCCAGAACCAGTATATATTCTTTCACAACGAAAAATTGCAATTGATTTATCAAATACTTGAAAAGCTCCATTTTGTGGGAGAATAGAGAAAATGGGAGCCATGTCAATATCTCCATCATCAGGGTACATGGCAAACATCTCCTCATAAACAATTTCACTACCCTTTGTAAATATTATTCCTGAAGTAAGATCTAATGATTTTGAATATTTTACTCCTAAGGCAATTTCCACTTCTTGACTGGATGTCTGCGGGCAGAATGCAAGCATTCTATCCCAGTCGAAATTCGTGAACTCGGCAATGTTGAGAGTCGCATACCCATCTTGCTCATGGTTATCAACATACTCCATCATGGCATCTGCCAAATCCGTTGTTCCAGAGCCGTTCCGATATAAACGCCCTGATCCCGTCATGACAATAGCGGCATATACCGCAACAGCCGCAATCAGAACAATCAATACTATTATCCACTTATTGATACGCATTCTTTCTCCCATAACATCAAGGAGCTTCCTCGATGTCCGTAATCACCCATTCACCGTCTATCTTTTGGATTGTCCATTTGGATATGAGCGGCCCGCTTCCGACAGATTGCCGATGCCGTCGAACAGATCGA
The DNA here is from genome assembly GCA_031272745.1 of Eubacteriales Family XIII. Incertae Sedis bacterium. GTDB lineage: Bacteria > Bacillota > Clostridia > Peptostreptococcales > Anaerovoracaceae > WRFF01. Next base: position 10,633 of record JAISTF010000014.1, on the reverse strand, counting down.
GCGTGCCGAAGTATTCCGCGTTCGTGCTCGCAAAAACGCTCTTGCCCGTGTCGGCCCACGCCCCGCCGACATCTTCCTGCACCCGCACGGTGATCGCCCGTGTGAACCAATCCTCGTCCCCCGCAGCCACCGAGAACGCCGGCACGCGGAACACCACATTCGCCTTCGCGTCCGCCGCGTCCGTCGTCAGAGCAGTGGCCGAGACGATCTCGATGGCGCCCGGCGTCGCCGCGGCGTGGGCGGGAGCCGGAAAAGCAGCGATGCCTGCAATGGCGACCACGGCGGCAATAAGAATTGCCATCCTGCCTTCCGCTTTGTTTTTTCTCAACTGTTTCTCATGCATCGCTTTGCCCTCCTATGCCTTTGGTTTTCGGGCGGCAGAATGCCGCCACTACATTTGTGCTCCGTACGCTACTTCCTGCTCGCCGCCTTCCATATCGGAAAAGACACCTTGCGACAAATCCACCTTCGCGAAAATCCGATGCAGGATGCAATAACATACAATGTCCGCGGCGGGGATAAACAACAGCGCCGTAAAGATCCGCGCGGCACCCCGCTTCACGACGCCACGCTCTTTCGCGATGCGCAACAGCACCATCGCGTTCAGCGTGGAGATGAGCGGGATGGGGTAGCCGAGAACCATTGTCGTTCCAATGGAAAAAGGCAACGGCAAGGAACCCGCCGCCATCAGAAAAATCATGATTCCTGCCACCACGTCAAGAATAATTAGTGGGATGGACAGAATCTTGAAGATAAAAATTGCACGATTGGCCTTCCGCCAAAGACCGGATGTCTCCTTCAATCGGATTCCGAGCTTTCTTACGGCAACAAGATTGTAGATATAGAATGCGATTACGACAATCACAACGATAGCATCTACAATGCCTTGGCCCTCACCAAAATCTATCCCATACTCGGTTGCGCTTAAGAGATAGTTTATATAGACAATGAATGGGACGTAGAGCAACACAATCATGATGTATAGTTTTTTCATGGTTTCACCTTTATTTCAAAAGTTTCATCGCGTCTTTTGCACCGGCTTCTTTTGCGTGGTCATATGCTGTCTTACCCTCGTTGTCCTGAATAGTCGGGTCAGCGCCGGCTTCCAACAGCAGTTTTATACTGCTTGTCGTATTCCACTCGGCGGCCCCCATCAATGCCGTTGTGCCAGTATCTTCATCCTGCAGGTTTACATCTGCCCCCTCATCAAGAAGAAATTCTGTTATGTGCCGCCCTTGCCGGGCCGCGCTTTCCAAAACCGGCATGGCGGTGCTATTTACATGGGCTCCCCGTTCAAGTAATATTTTCGCCTTTTCTATATATCCATTATCAATCGCTACGTACAAAGCCCCTTCCATGTTTGTAAAAGTGTACTCCATTTCCGTTACCTTCAGGTCTGTGGAAATACCGTTATCCAACAACCATTGCAGGACCTCGGAATCTGCGTTATATTCAGCAGCATTTTGCAGAGTATAGGTATTCGCGAGCCCAAACTGAAGTCCATGATCCTTCATCTGTTTGAGTATTTCCACGGTACCGTTTTTTGCGCATTCATCAAGGAGAAAGGACGCTATTGATTCTACGCCGTCCGCAGGCCGAAAATTCAGGCCGTTTTCAAACAAATATTCCGATGCTTCCGATTGCTTTTCATCGATCGCTGTCCACAGAGCCTGCGAACATATATCGACAGAAAACGGATAGCCGTAAATTTTCAGCAAATCCATCATCTCGGTGTCCCCGTTTGCAGCAGCCGCTTTGAGAAGGCGGCCGCCGGCGAAGGGAAACTCGCCATCACCTTGTTCCTCGGTTATATTAAACTGCATGCCGTGATCCAATAAATAGGCAGCAATGTCAGGATGGTCTTCTTCAACCGCAGCAACCAACGGATTTGTTTGAGAATATGCTGTTCCACTTTGCGCTTCGTAGTCAGCCGAATCTGTACTTGCTCCGTTTTGCACCAAAAATTCTACTCCCTCGTAATTCCCCGCCAATGAAGCAACCCAAAGCATTGTCGCGCTGTTACCTGAATCATCTGTGTTAACGTCATCAGTTTCGTTCATGCGTCCTGATTTTATTGGACTATTAAGATCAAGCCCTTGGTCGTATAAATATTCCAATATTCGTGAATCACAATATGCAGCAGCAATTAACGGCATCCACGATATAATAGAACTTGAAGTTTTCATCTCCTCAATGATTTCATTATCTGTATCATGTATAATATTATAAAGCGTTGCGTTTTCTGCAATTGCAAAATCCTGCTCCTCGGCCGCAGAATAAATTAATTTTGGTATGGTACAAAAGGCTTTGAACCCATCAACCGTTGAAGGATCCCATCCACTATAGTAATCAGATTCTGGGTTGCAAAATTCTTGAACTATGTCTTCGACACAATCAATCACATCTTGATCAACGATAGCGCCATTGTTTAATAGTAATTCCACATAACTCACGTTGCCACGCAAAGTTGCCCAATACAAAGCAGTCATTCCGGAACGGTTCGTCGCGTTCACATCTGCACCGCTTTGGATCAACAAATTGCTGAAATCACTGTCATCTGTTGTAGATGCATCTGCTTCGCACATTAGCAAAGTGCGGTCTTCGTAGGCGAAATTTGGGTCTGCGCCACTATCCAACAGCAACGTGGCCTTTGTCAATAAATCGTGACCACCCTTATACCATACCATAAAAAGTGGGGAAACTTTTAGTCCCCGTCCCTCAACTTTGATTCTGCCATTGGGATCCAGTTCTCCGCTTTCAATTCGGTCTCGCATATACTCAACGCTATAATTCATAACAGTTAGCGCATTTGTATCGCTGCTCTCGATTGTTGTACCCGGCGGAAATCCAACAAATGCTTCAATTGCACAACCTCCATACAATACAACACTACAGGCGATGGCAAAGAAAAATTTTGTTGTTTTCAAATAAGAAATTCTCTTTAAATTCGCAAACTTGATTATCATCGCTGTCTCCTTGGTCACTGCCAACACCAAATATACAAAAGATTCCCATACGCAAATATTTCTTGGTTTTCTAATTTCTCAGCTCCGAGTCCTTCGCTTATTGCTTTGCTATCAATACTGTTTGCAAAACCAGCATTCTCACAATCAATGAGCCCGTCCATACAGAGCTCATTTTTTTGTATCGGGCCAACGCCTGGCATAAATCCTGTAAGCCACCACGATTTCGTATCTGGACTTCCTGTGAAAAGAAGATCCTTTTTCTTTGTTTTATATAGGCTGAAGCTCATCATTTTTTTGTCATCCATTGAAACAAAATAAAGTCCAGGAGCCAAACAACTCCCCGGTTATTCGCACATACAAAAGAAATATTACGACTTAAGCATACACCTTGCCAAAATCAAAGGCAAGCGAAATTTGTCATATTCATCCGACCTTATGTCCTGCCTGCTCCGCAGAAACAGGCAGGACACCCAAAACCCCGTTTCGTCTATATCCCGAGATACGCCTGCTTCACGTAATCGTCCGCGAGTAGCGCCTTTCCTTCGCCTTCGAGCACGATGCGGCCGTTTTCGATGACGTAGGCGTAGTCCGCGATCTCGAGCGTCTGGTGGACGTTTTGCTCGACGAGCAACACCGTGATGCCCTTCGCGTGGAGCTGCTTCACGACGCCGAAGACCTCCTGCGCCATCTTCGGCGAAAGGCCGTAGGACAGTTCGTCGAAGAAGCACATCTTCGGGTTGCTCATCATCGCGCGCCCCATCGCGAGCATCTGCCGCTCGCCGCCGCTCATCGTGCGCGACAGCTGCGTCTTGCGCTCGCCGAGGATCGGGAAGATCTCGTAGATGCGCTCGAGGTCCGCCTTGCGGTCTTTCCACAAGCTCGCCGGGTAGGCGCCCATCTCGAGGTTTTCGCGGATCGTCATGTCCGGAAACAGCCGCCCGCCCTCGGGCAGATAGGCGATGCCCTTCTCGATGATCTTGTCGCTCGGCAGGTCGTCGATGCGTTCGCCCGCGAACGTGACCGTGCCCGACGTCGGTTTCAGCATCCCCGTCAGCGTATTGAGCAGCGTGGACTTGCCCGCGCCGTTCGCGCCGAGCAGCGCGACGATCTTGCCCTCGTCGACCTTGAGGCTCACGTCCCACAGCACCTGCACATTGCCGTAGCTCACATTGACTTTTTCGACTTCCAGCAGCGCCATGGTCACACCTCCCCTCCGAGATATATTTCAATAACTTCTTTGTTCCCCGCGATTTCGGCCGGCGTGCCTTCCGCAATCAGCGCGCCGTGGTGCAGGACGATGATGCGGTCGCAGATGTTCATGACCGCCTTCATGACGTGCTCGATGAGGAGCACCGTCACGCCCGTGTCTCTGATCTTGCGCACGAGCGCCATCGCCTCGTCGACCTCCGTCGGGTTGAGCCCCGCCATCATCTCGTCGAGCAGCAGCACCGTCGGCTTCGTCGCGAGCGCGCGCGCCACCTCGATCTGCTTCTGCCCCGCGAGCGGGATGTCCGGCACCGCCGTGTCCATGAAGCGGTCGAGCCCCACGAACGCGAGGATCTCGTCCGTCTCCTGATCGGCCTGCGCGTAGGTCTGTCCCACGGGGCCGAAGAGCGCGCCCATGCGGACGTTGTCGCGCAACGACATATCCGGAAAATTCTTTGCGGCCTGGAACGTGCGCCCGAGCCCCAAGTGGCAGATCTTGTCCGGACTCTTGCCCGTGATCTTCTTTCCGCCAAAGGTGCAGACGCCGCTGTCCGTCGGCAGGAAGCCGGAGATCAGGTTGAACAGCGTCGACTTGCCCGCGCCGTTCGGCCCGATGAGCCCGAGGATCTCGCCCTCGCGCAGCTCGAAGTCCACGCAGTTGACGGCCGTCATGCCGCCGAATTTCTTCACGAGGCCCTCGCCTTTGATGAGCACTGCATTATTGGACATCGCCGATCACCTCCCCTTTGTAGCTCCGGCCGCGCCGCGCGATGACCGTCTCGATGATCCCGAAAATGCCCTTCGGCATGACGAGGACGACGACGACCATGACGACGCCGAAGATGATCTGGTACATATTCGTCACGCGCAGCAGGTAGTCCTGCAGCCAGTAGAATACGACCGCGCCGAGGATCGGCCCGTAGGTGTTGTGCGTGCCGCCGAAGATCGCCATGAGCACCGGCATGAAGCTCGCGAGCATCTTGAACGCGATGTCCGGATCGACGTAGCCGATCGTCGTGGCCATCGCCGCGCCGACCGCGCCGACGGGTGCCGCGCTGACCGCGAACGCCAGCACCTTCGTCATCGTCGTATTGACGCCGATGTGCTGCGCGCTGTCCTCGTTTTGCCCGATGCAGTCGAGCGCGAGGCCGAAGCGCGATTTGTTCATGAGGAGCACGACGGCGAGCACGATCACGAAGACGACGAGCACGCAGTAGTAAACCGTCACATTGTCGTACGCGAGCACCATGCGGCCCTTCGTGTGGAAGAACTTCACTTCGAACCAGTGCAGGAACTTATTCAGAAACAGCGCGAGCGCGAAGGTGAAGATCGTGAAGTACACGCCGCGCAGCCGCAGCGTGATGATGCCGATGCCGAACGCCACGCCGAAGCACACAGCCGCACCGATCGCCATCGTGACGACGATGGGAAGGTTCAGCCCGAGCACCGCCTGCAGGTACATCCCCAACCCGTAAAACGCGGCCGAGGCCAGCGAGATGTAGCCCGTCTTGCCGGAAAACAGCGTCCACGCGAGCGACATCACGGCGTAGGTGAGCACCCAGGCGAGGAAGAGCGGCAGATACGCGCTCGAAAACTTCGGCACGAAGGCGAGCACGATGACCGCGATGATGATCGCGAGCAGCTGAATCTTTGCGCCCTTGCTGCCGAGGAAGGTGGTCTTCATCAGTTCCATGCGATCACCTCCCCAAAAGGCCCTTGGGCCGGACGACGAGCAGGACGAGCACGATGAAGTAGAAGCACGGCAGCATGAACGTCGCTTCGACGTAGGTCGACACCGCGAAGCCGACGAAGCCGAGGATGAAGCCGCCGAGGATCGCCCCCTTGACGCTGCCGAGCCCGCCGAGCACCACGATGATGATGGCGATCGTCGTGTAGCCGAGCCCCGAAATCGAGGAGAACGGCTCCTTCATGCTGATGAGCACGCCCGCGAACGCCGCGAGCAGCCCGCCGATCGCGAAGCACATCGCCATGATGCGGTTGATCTTCACGCCGAGCAGCGCGGCCGCCCCCGGGTCCTGCGCCGCCGCGCGAATCGACTTGCCGAGGCGCGTATGCGACAGGAAGAGGGTGTACGCGACGCAGAGGATGACCGCGATCGCGAGCACGAGCAGGTTCGGCGTCGCGATGGTCGTCGGGCCGATCTGCACGTTGGTCTGCATGAAACCGCCGAGGTTTGCCGATTCGGACCCCCAATGAACCTGCATGAGATTTTGTACGATGAAATAGATGCCGAACGCGACGAGGATGGCGTTTCCCTCGAACGCCCCGTCGTTCGCGGAAATATCCTTGACCCGCTTGTAGATCGTGCGGTGCAGCGCGAAGCTGATGGCGAACACGATCACGCCGGAGATGACCAAGGAGATCAGCGGATGGATATGGTAGTAGAGGTACAGATCCCGCGTGATGAACGCCGCGAGAATCAGGAATTCGCCGTGCGCGATGTTCAGGATCCTCGCGACGCCGTACTGCGTGCTGAGGCCCATCGCGACAAGCGCGTATACGCTCCCCAAAATACACCCGTTGATCAGGACAGTAAGAAACAATGTCATTTTCTTCAGCTCCTGTCAGATATAAAGCTGTATCGTATGCGGTACATATCCCCGAGGGCGATGCAGCCCTCGGGGACGATTCTGTTCCTTATTGAATAACCATGCGCATCGCGCTGCTCTGCAAACCCTACTGCTTCGGCCACGCGGGCTTCGGCACGATCGGATCCGCCGTGCGGCGGTCGTCGACGTCGATGACTTCGAAGACGGCCTGGCCGTCGTCGCCGACCTGCCACTGGCCGATGTTGCCGAGGTACATGTCGTCGAGCAGGATGTTGTTCGTGAAGTGCAGATTTTCGTTCATGACCGTGTCAAAGCTCGCGGTCTTCGTGTACTCGACGAGCAGCGAGTTGTCGAGGATGCCGTCCTCGGTCAGCGAGCCCGCGTTCTCCACGGCCTGCTGGATGATTTCGCAGACCGAGTAGTAGCAGATGTGGCCCCACCAATCCTGGTAGACCGTGCCGTTCGGGTTCGGCGTGCCGTCCGCGTTGAGCCAGAACTCGCCCTTGTCGATCCAATACTCGCGGAAATGCTCGCTGTACTCCTTCGCGCGCTCGGAGCTCTTCTCGTTCCACGCGCCCCAACCGATGACGCCGTGCATGCCCACGTTGCCGAGCTCGCCGAAGAGCGCACCGCCGATGAAGTCATACGAACCGCCGGGTCCCATCAGGTAGACGTCGGGGTTGTAGTCGAGCTTGATCGCGGACAGCGCGATCGGAATGCCCTGGTCGGGATAGGTGAAGGCGAGGAACGCCTGTGCGCCCGACTGCTTCGCCGCGTTGATGACGGTGTCGCCGTCAAAACCACCGGTCAGCGGTACGGCCTGCTCGCCCTTGATCTCCACGCCGATGGCCTCGAGCTGCGGCTTGGCCGCGCCCCAGTATTCCGTGCCGTGCAGGTCGTCGATGTACGCGCAGAAGACCGACTCGATGCCCTGCTCCTCGCAGAACTTCACGAACGCCGGCACCTGCGTCTCCGAGTAGCTCAGCACCGAGAAGACGTTCGGGTTTTGTGCGATGTATTTCTCAAGTTCCTTCGCACCGCCTTCGCCGGCCACGAGGTAATAACCGTATTTTTGCGCAATCGGCGCCACTGCGAACAGCGCGGCCGTGCTGACCGGCGGAAGCAGGATGTCCGGCTTCTCGTCGAGGCAGATCTGCTCGTACAGCTGCGTCGTCTTCGCGATGTCGGATCCGTCGTCATAGACCTTGAGGTCGATCGGGACCTTGCGGTCGAGCGACTTCACATAGATGCCGCCGTCCTTGTTGAGCTCGTCGATCCACATCTTGTACTGCGGGCCGAAAGCCGTCTGCTCAAAGATCGCGTTTGTGCCCGTCGAGGAACGCACGCCGCGCACCACGATGGCTTCCTTTTCCATGTCGGCCTGGCTGCCTGCCACGACCAACTCGCCGGTCGCCGCTTCGCCGCCGCTGCTGTCGGCCGCCGGCTCTTCCGCTGTCGCGCTGCCCGTGTCTGCAGGCGCAGCGGACCCGCCGCTGCTGCTGCCGCCCCCACCGCAGCTCGCCAGGAACGTCGTGGCGACCAAACATGCCGCCAGGACCAACGTCAGTACCTTCCTTTTCATGCGATTTCCCTCCTCTTTCGATTTTCCTCCGTGCGGTGAAATGTGAAAAAAATTTTCACTCTCCCCACACATATCAATGGCTCATTGTACCGCGACGTTTCTCTTGCGTCAAGGTTTTTTAACACTCGGAATATGATTCATGAAATGGTGAATTCACCCATCTCGGGCGAAGTCCCGAGAATCCAGAAAATATCAATCCGCCTACTATAAGGTTGTCATTCTGCGCGGAGCCCCGAAGGGGCGCAGTCGCAGAGAAAATCAAGGGAACGCGAGTGGGGCGGTGAGGGATTGTTTCAGGCCCGCAGGTCACAAGATTTTCATCTGGTCTGCGAACTGCAAAAAATAGTCCGTCGTCCAATGGTCGAGCTTCGACATGTCTTCCACGAAATATGAAAGCTCCGACTTGACCTTGGCGATTTCCGTGTCGGCAATCTTCTCTTTGAGCAACGCGCGAAACCCTTCCGCTGTCAGGTCTACGGAGATGTGGCCGAACTGCTTCGCGCGCGTTGAAATGCGCGAGGTCCATCGCGACGCCCCTGCGCACATACCATTCGAAATCGTACCAGTCGCGGCCCTTCACGCGATTTTTCCATTGGCGGTACAGGAAGGCGCTCATCTTGCCTGCGTAGGCGGACTCGAGCGTGTAGCAATGCACCATGAAGGAATACGGGATGTGCACCGGCCGAAGCGTCGTCCGGAAATCCGGCGGCGGATCCGTGTCGATCTCGATCTTGATCCGCACCTCGGCGCACCCGCCCCTACGGCATCCGCCCCCAATACAGATAGTCCCTGTCCACCTCTTTCGCAATCCCGTCCACGATGCCCGTCGCGCGGTACTGCCATACGGACGGCTGCTTGTCATCGCCCCACGCGAGCGTCGCAGGGTCGGGATCGGAATCGTTATTGTACCAGCGCGCCAGCCAAAAAGCGTAGCCCTCTTCATACAAGGCCGACGCCCCGAACTCCTGGTCCGCCCAGTTTGCAAACGTATAAAACCCCGCGTCGTACCCGAGCGCCCGCAGCTGTTCGAGGCAGGTGCGCACGAGCGCCGTGCGGTAGGCGTAGCCGCCCACGCCGGAAGCCTCGCCCGCCGTGTCCGACTTCGGCTTGAAATACTCCTTGTCCTCGACGTCCAAAAACACCGGCAGGTCCAGCTTCACGCGCAGCGCCTCCGCGTCCGCCGCAAACGCGTCGATGCCCTCGGCCAAGCCCTCCTCCGTGGAATTGTACAGGTAGATGTACGCGCCGACCGAGATGCCCGCCGCCTGCGCGCCGTGGACGTTCTGCGCGAAATACTCGTCGGGCGCCCAGACCGGCCGGTCCTCGGACGCGATCCACCCCGCGCGGATGAGCGCGAACTGCACGCCCGCCGCCTTCACCGCCGCCCAGTCGATGTCCGGCCCCTGGTGCCACGACACGTCGACGCCGTTCCAGACCGTGCCCTTCTCCGCGTCGCGCACGACGCCGTCCTCGCCGATGTCGAAGACCCGCCCGTCGTAGTAGACCGTCCCCGTCATCATGCGCCCGAGACTGATGTCGAGCAGGTACGGCTGCCCGTCGATCGTCTGCTCGCCGAACAGCATTCCCGCCGCGCCGTCGTAGAAACACGTCCGCCCGTCCGGCAGCGTCAGCCACCCCGCCGGAAACTTCGACCCGTCCGCCGTGTAATACCACCACGCGCCGTCCACCTGCTTCTCCGCGTCCTTCAGCTTGCCCGTCAGCGGCTCGAAAAAATACTCCTGCCCGCCAATCGCGATCGCCCCGAGAAATTCCGCGCCCTCCGCGTCAAACAGAAAATCGCCCCCGTCGATGGTCACCTCGCGCCCGATGACGCCGTGCCCGCTGCCCTCTTCATAATAATACCGCCGGCCGTCCCGCTCGACCCATCCGGTCCGCATCGCGCCCGTCTGCTCGTCAAACCAGTACGCGAAGCCGTCCCGCGTCAGCGCGCCCGTGTGGACCGCGCCGTCCGCCTCGAAGTAGTAGGTGTCGCCGCCCACCGTCAACATCGTGTCCGTGACGACGCCCGCGTGCCGGTCCAAATACCGCCGCTCCGCCCCCTCTCCGGTCCACCCCGACCGGTCCGGCCAATCGAAAAAAAACAGATGCCCGTTATAAACCCGCACGCCAAACGCACAAATGAGCAGCGCCGCCAGCAAAAGGATGAGCAAAAGGATTCTTGACCGCATACAGTTAGTATAGCACAGCAGCTTTTCATGATAGAATAACGCCAATGGACGGATGTCATTTTGTCTACATCGCAGAGTGTGCGGACGGCACGCTGTATACGGGCTACGCCGCAAACGTCG
>JAISTF010000225.1 GCA_031272745.1 Eubacteriales Family XIII. Incertae Sedis bacterium | reverse complement strand
CAAAGATTCGTCACATCGGATTCATATTTTACACCTTCGATCTTATAGGTGTTGTTATGATATTCCTCGGATTTGCCCTCAAGCTGAATATACGAAGATGCCGCACCCGCCGCATCCGTTGTGTTGAACGAGATTGTATAATTGATACGCGTATAGTAAACATTGATCACGGCGATTCCGTCCACTTGAACGGGCGTGGCCGCAATGCTGCTGAGTTCGGAATACTTCAGCGCCAGATAGGTCGTTTCGAGGCTTGGTTTGTTGCTTGCAAGAAGCGTCAGAAAGTCCGAACTGCCCAGATCAAAGATGGTTTCCGCCGCCGCTTTGTATGCCGAGTTATCGGTATCGTTGACGATAATATTGCCGATGGCCGAGAAATCGCTTGGCACGGAAGGCGTCCCAACGACTTTCGGCTTCTCAACCCATACCGCTATCGTGTAGCCGAATTTCTGATTCGGATCCGGCATCCAATTCGCGTGGAGCGTCGTGTCCTGCGTCACCGTATCCGTGTCGAAATCCCACAGAATTTCCGGATCGTCCTTATACCATCCGGCAAGGGTATACCCTGTCTTGTTTGCGAGCGTCGGCGGCGTTACCTTGCCGCCGTTTTGTACGATTTGGTAGGCCACTGCCGCGCCGCCGTTGCTGTTGAACGTCACATAATAGCTATCGTCGAATACAGGGGATAGCTGCAAATCGCGCGAGGCGGTTGCTCCCTGTGTGAACGCATTCCCGTCTTGATCCTTCCAACCTGTATGAACCTTCCCCTGCGGGGAGGACAATGCGGCTACATTGGTGAATGCGGGGATCGCTTCGCCGGGAAGGATGTATTCGCTTTGGATGGCAATCCCGTCGGCATTGAGGTATTCAATCAGATATTTGTAGCTGAAACCCGCATAGAATGCCATCCCTTCCGTAAGCACCGTAGTGTCCGTTTCGATGTCAATCGCCTCAGCCGGGCTATCGGTATCAATGGTCGCGAGCGCCCCCGCCGTCGTAAACCATCCCTTGAAAGCAAGGGCGCCATTTGGCCATGAGGATGCGTCCGGCGGAGCGAATTCTCCGGGGACGTCTTTGATCTTCGTCCCTTCCGGAAGAGATATGCCTGTTGTCGCCTCGCCGACATAGAAGGTAATCATAATCAGATCTCCATCCATCGGTTCGATCCCGAGGGGTTCGATGCCGGAGCGTGTTTTGGACGCGTCTTCGATTGGTTCTTCGGCGGGGTCTTCGGGTGACGGTGCATCATCGGCCACGGGTGCCGATTCATCATCGGCGGGACGGGCAAGCCCGTCCCCTACAGTCTCGGGCTCTGATGCCACATCCCCATTGTCATTCTCGGGCGTGTCCAGAGAATCCAGTATTTCAGGCTCGCTTTCTGCAACGGGCTCGGTCTCTGCGACCGGTTCCGGCTCGGTCTCTGCGACCGGTTCCGGTTCCGTAACGGGAGCTTCTTCTACAGCCGGTTCGGGTTCCGGCTCCGAGGCAGGCTCCGCCTCGACGGCGGCCTCCGGCTCGGACGCTTCCTCTGCGACCGCCTCCGGCGCAACCCCCGCCGGCGCTTCGTCCGCAAACGTGACCACGGGCACCATCGCGGCGATCACCACGACGGCCACCAATTTCGACAACCAACTCATTTTCAACATTTCTCGTACCCCTTCATAATACAAGAGTACCCTCTCACTGGGCATTTCCTGCTCCATTCGCACCAAAAACAGAAAAAAAACTCTCTTGCAACACGATTATACATCAATATTCGCAAGAGAGTGTTATTTTTTTGGGGTAATCTTTTTATTTCTTCAACTTTTTCATCACGCCTTTGCGCTGCGCTTTTCCTCCTCCATCCGCGCGAGGTTTTCGCTGAACATGACGTCGTCGATCGAATCGCCCTTGAACAGCGGCTGTTTCTTCACGCCGCCGACCCAGATGACCGCGTACGCGACGAGCGCGGCGCCGAGGATGCCGAAGATCTTGAAAATCAGGATGCGCGCGTCGCCCTCCGCGATGTTCCAAATCATGTACAGGCCGATGGCGATGCTGACGTACTGCGGGATGTTGAACCAGCGCAGGCTGTCCGTCCGCCCCGGGTGCTTCGGGTAGCGCCGCCTGAGCGCGATCGTCGTGATCGCGATGAGGATATAGGTTGTGATCCAGAAGCACGTCGCCGCGAGCAAGATGTTGAGCAGGCCGGACGACAGCGCGAAGCCCGAGGCGACGATCGCGATGACGATGATGATGAGGACGAAGAGGCCGAGCACCGGCACGCCGAAACGGTTCTTGCGGTCAAAGGCCGCGGGCATCATGTCGTTTTTCGCCATGCCCGAGAGGATCGGCGGGACGGCCATGAAGACTGTGTTGGCAGAGCTGATGCTCGCGAGAATCGTGACGAGGCCCATCCAGAAGATGCCCGCCTGCCCGTAGAGCGCTTCCGCGAAGTCCATATGCGGCAGGTCGCTGCTCGCGAGCACTTCGTAAGGCACATAGTTGCCCATGCCGTTCGCAAGAATCGCGTTGAACGCGAAGATGATGATGAGGCCGATGACCATCGACAGGCCCACGTTGCGCTTCTGGTTTTTCACATGCTGCGACGCGGGGATGACGAATTCGATGCCGATGAACAGCCAGAACGCGACCGCGGACAGCGCGAGCGCGCCGCCGATCGTCACGATGGGCGGCACGTTTGTCCCGCCCTGCTCGACGACTTCCCCCGTGCCGAGCTTCAGCGACGAGAGGATGCCCATCGCAAACAGCGAGATGATGAGCAGCGAGACGACGACGTTTTGCACTTTCTTGAAGACGTCGATGCCGAGGTAGTTGACCAAGGTCAGCGCGAGGATGATGGCGATGCTGATGACCGTCGGGGGCACCTGCGGGAAGAAGATGTCGCTGACGACCATGCCGCACATCCCGATTTCTACGACCATCGCGAAGACCATCGCGATGAGGTACGTCGAGAGGTTCGAGATGATCGAGAACACCGGCCCGAGCCCGACCTTCGTGTACTGCCCGAGCCCGCCCTCGACGTTCGGCATCATCCAGTTCAGCTCGCGGAAGCTGATGACCATGAGCAGGTTGAAGACGAGGACGACCGCCATCGAGAGGATGAGCAGATTGCCCGCGAGCCCGACGCCCGCCCCGAGCGACAGCAGACAGCTCGTCGCGACGATGAGTCCGACGACCGTCGCGACCGCGCTCGGCAGCCCCATAGTTCTTTTCTTTTCTTCCATAACATTCCCTCCAATCTTCCACTGACAATAGCGTTATAAAAAAGTTATAAAATAATCAATTTTTCATTGTAATGCCCCGTGTTCAGCGCATTGAGATATTTTTTTGGCGTCAGGTGCACGAATTCCTTGAAGTCCTTGATCATATGCGACTGGTCCGCGTATCCGAGCTCCGCCGCAAACTCCGAGAAGTCCGGTTCCTTGCCGACGCACAGCGCGCCAATCATGTTTTGGAACCGCATGATGCGCGAGAAGGTCTTCGGCGAGAAGCCGAACGCGTCCGTGAACATGCGGTTGAGATAGCGCGTGCTGTAGCCCGCCTCATCCGCGATCTCCTCGAATTTCGCGGAGCCCGCCGTGCGCACGATCTCGCCCGCGACGTAGCCGGACAGCGGCAACGGGCCCGTGTCCGCGCCTTGCGGCTTGTGGTTTTTCATATACGCGTCCATGAAGGTGCGGATTTGCGTGCGAAAATCCGTCGTCGCCATCACCGCGTCGAGCGTCGTCATGTCGCGCATCACGTCCCGCGCATCGGCCGTCTTCTCGTGCGCGAGGAGCGGGAAGAGCTCCGGCACGGTGGACACGGGATTGTAGCACGGCAGGAAGCGCACGCCGAAGATGTAGCTGTCGGGCCGGAAAGCGATCTCCTCGGGCTCGAAGACGGTGCCGTAAAAGATGGCCTTTCCCTGCTTGCCTGCGCCTTCATCACAATAACAAATCAAATCGACGCACCCGTCGGGCACGGCGAGGATGTTGCTCTTTTCGGGATCCGAGTCGGTGCGGTAGCAATAAAAATGCGAAATCCCGTACTGCATGACGGGCACTTTGAAATACTCACCGGTCGCGAGGACGAAAAACGGCTGTTTGGGACTGATGACGGCCTTCTGTGTCTTCATGCGGGCGCCTTGAACCTGTCATAACGGAACGCGTCCACGGGCAGCGTGGGCGTTTGGCCCTGCGCGAGCTCCGAGAGCAGCAGGCCCGCGGTCGGGCAGATGCCGAAGCCGTGGCCGGAAAAGCCGCACACGAGGATGAGCCCGGGGACTTCTTCGACGGGGCCGAAGACGGGCACATGGTCGGCCGTCACGTCGATCCAGCCTGCCCACGAGCGGACGATCTTCAGGTTTTCGAGGATCGGGAAATATCCGAGGATGACGCGGCACGCGGACGAAGCCGCGATGCTCGAGCTCACGGGGCGCACCGCCGTCGAGAAATCCTCGTAGCCGCCCGTGATGCCGAACACAAACGAGCCGTGGTCGCTCTGGTGCCCGTAGAAGTCCGCGTCCGCGGTGCCGAGCATCTGCCAGAACATCGGCGCGACGCCCTCGGTCACGATGACTTCCATGAGCTGCGTGTGCATCGGGACTTCGAGGCCGACCGTGTTCGCGATCGCGCGGCTGCCGTAGCCGGCCGCGAGCACGATCACGTCCGCCTCGTAGACGTCGCCGTCCTCCGTGACGACCTGCCGCGCGCGGCCCTTTTGTTTTTTGATTTCCGTGACCTTCGCGCCGCTGTGGTAGACGGCGCCGAGGCGCCGCGCCGCGCGGTAGAAGGCGAGCGTCGTGAGCATGGGGTTGGCGTGCCCGTCCGTCGCGCACCAACTCGCGCAGAGCACCGCGTCCGAAAGGTAGGGGCAGATTTCGCGCGCCTCGTCGCCCTCGACCATGCGCACGTCGAGACCGCACTCGACGGCGCGGTCGGTCAGGCCGTTCAGGATCGCGCGGTGCGCCTCCGTGCGGCCGAGCCGCAGGTTGCCCTCGCGGTGGTATTCCACGTCCATGCCGAGCTCGTCCTTGAGGTTCGGCCAGATGTGTTGGATGCCGTAGATGGCCAAAGGCAGCTCGCGCGGGTCGCGCCCCGACTGCCGCACGCCGCCGCCGTTGCGGGACGACCCTCCGTTGCCGACGACCTCGTCCGCTTCGAGCACGAGCACGTCCACGCCGTTCTTCGCGAGGTTGTACGCCGTCGCGTTTCCGATGGCGCCGCCGCCGACCACGATCACATCCGCTGTCTTCTTCATCTACTGATCCCTTCCCAACACGCGCATCTCGATCGGCCGCATCGGCGACCGCGCGGACGCGCTTTCCAATTCCGTTCCGCGCACGCCGAGCTCCGCCGCCACGATGCCCTTCACGAGCCGCGCGCAGGTCTGGCCCTGGCACAGCCCCATGCCGCAGCGCAGCATCCGCCGCACTTCCGCGATCGTGAACATCCCGTCGTGCACCGCGCGCCGGATTTCGCCTTTCGTGATTTCCTCGCAGCGGCAGATGATCATGTCGTCGTCCGCGCCGGGGATGAAAGTCCCGATGTCCCTGCTCCGATCGTTCATGCTCCCACCTCCGCTTTGAAAAACCGCGCCGTTTGCGCATATTCCTTCGGAACGCGCATCGTCAGCAGGCAGGTCTTGTCGAACGCCTTCGGCGCGGCGGCCTTCACGACCTCGGCCGCGCACAGAGCCTGTCCGTCGCGCGCGAGGGCCGCGCCCTTCTGCCCGCTTTCCGGCAGCGGCAGGAATTCGTACGGCAGCGTCACTTCCGCAAACCCGTCCCCCGCGTCCTCGTTGACGAGGAAGATCGCCTGCCCCGAGCATGAAGCCACGCAGAGCCCGCACGCCGTGCAGTCTTCGGGCTTGCCGACGACCGGCAGCGCCGTGATGTCCGCGCCGACTAAGATGCACCCCTTCGCGCACGCGTCCTGGCACGGATTGCAAGGGATGTTCTGCGTACACTCAATGACCGGATGAACGCCTGAATAACGGTTGTCATTCTCGGGCTTGACCCGAGAATCCAGCCAAAAACGCTTTGCCTCCTCTTCGGAAAGAAACCCCTTCCGCAACAGATTCTTCGCAATCGGCACCCCTTCGTCCGTCGCCTCAAACACCTTCCCTTTGTTCCCGGGCGCAAACATCCCCTTGCGCAGACCCGCGAGCGCCGCTTCCTGCGCCGCCACCGCCTCCGCGAACGCGCCCTCTTCGAGGAACCCGAGCCGCCGCGCCGCCGCGAGGCCCGCGATGCGCCCTTCGATCATCGCCGCGCTCGCCTCTTCGATGCCCGACACGTCGCCCGCCGCGTAAACGCCGGGGATCGACGTCTCGCCGTAGGCGTCGAGCACGGGCACGAGGCCGCCCCGCGCGGGGTCGTCCTTCATCTCGCAGCCCGCCATGTTCAGGAGCTGCGCCATCGGCGTGAGCCCGACCGCGATGCAGATCGTGTCCACATCGAAGGTCTTTTCCGACCGCGGCACGAAGACGCAGCCCGGCACGGACGCGTCCACTTCCGCGATGGTCACGCGCTCCACATGGTCCGTCCCCTCCGCGCGCACGATCGTGTGCGAGAGGTAAAACGGCACGCCCGTCCGCGCGAGCTTCGAGGCATGCACCCCGTAGCCGCCGACGGACGGCGCGAGGTCCGCGATCGCGACCACCTCGCACCCCGCCTGGAGCAGCTGAAAGCTCACGACGAGCCCGACGTTGCCGCTGCCTAGCATGAGCACGCGCTTGCCCGGCCGCACGCCGTGCAGGTTCATCATCGTCTGCGCCGCGCCCGCGCCGATCACGCCGGGCAGCGTCCAGTTCTCGAAAGGCACCATGTTTTCGCTCGCGCCCGTCGCAACGACGATCGCGTCGCCCTTGACGTGGCGCACTTCGTCGCCCACGCGCACCGTCAACTCGCGCTCCGCAAACAGCCCGAGCACGGCCGCGTCCAGCACGACTTCGACGCCCGCCGCCGCCGCTTCCGCGAGCAGTTCCTCGCCGATGCGGATGCCGCGCGTCTTCGCGCGGTGCTCCTTCGAGCCGAAAAATTTGTGGATCTGTTTGAAGAGCTGCCCGCCCGGCTTCGCGTTTTCGTCGAAGACGCAGACGGAGAGGCCGGCTTTCGCGGCCTCCGCCGCCGCCGACAGCCCCGCCGGCCCCGCGCCGACGACGACGAGATCGTACCGCGTCATGACGCAACCTCCCGTGCCACATACCCGTCCTGGGTGCGCACGTCCATGCCCTCGCGCAGCGCCGTCACGCACGTCCGCACGTTCGGCTGTCCGTCCACGACCATCACGCAGTCCGTGCACCGCCCGATCGCGCAGAACACGCCGCGCGGCCGATGCTGTTTTTTCGTATACCTGTGCACGAGCACGCCCGCCGCGCGCAGCGCCATCGCGATGGGCTCGCCCTCGTACCCGCGCATCTCGCGCCCGTCGTAGAGGAAGGCCACCTCGCGCGGCGCGGCGGCGCCGTCCAAGATCGGGTGGGCTTCAATTCTCATGCCTGTGTTGTCCATACTTTCATCCTTCATCTTCATTGCTGGTTCCTGCGACTCCGCTTCGCTCCGCGCAGGATGACAACGGGGGGTCATGCCATCAGCGGCGTCTCCCACAGGTTCAGCGGCGTGCCGATGCCCTTCGCTTTTGCGTTATTGTATACATGCAAGCCCCAGGCGAGGTCCTCGACGGGCATGCCGCCGATCGAGTTCACGACGATCTGGTCCTCGAACTCCCGCGCCGGCTTCTTGCCCGCGATGATGTCGCCGAGGTCGATGATGTCGTCGCGCGTGATCAGCCCGTCGTGCATGAGGTCGAAATACCGCACGCCGATGATGCCGACCGAGGCGAACGACGGGTAGGGATAGTCCTCGGCCCAGCACTCGTAGAGCCCGTAGTTTTCGAGCACCTTGCGCGCGCGCTTCGCGAGGAAGTCGTCGTCCACGCGCACGCACGCGGGGCACGACAGCAGCGCGCCGGGCTTCAGCCATTTCTCTTCGATGAACGGGTAATACTCCATGCCCATCGTGCTCGTCGTGCCCATCGTCACGATGTCCGCATCCTTGCACGCCTCTTCCATCGTGTCGACGACCGTCACCTTCTTGATGGTCGGGAAGCTCTCCTCGACAAATTTCAAGAACCCGTCGACGCCGCTCTTGCTGCGTCCCTTCACCTTCAGCTCCTCGATCGTCGGGCAGGTGTACATGAACGAAGACAGCGACGTCTTGTTCATGACGCCGGGCCCGATGACGCCGACGACCTTCGAGTTTTTCGGCGCGAGATAGCGTGCGCCCACCCCCGGCACCGCGCCCGTGCGGTACGCCGACAAAAGGTTGGCGCTCATGAACGCGATCGGCGCGCCGGTCACGACGTCATTGAGCATCGCCGTCAAAATGCTGCGCGGCAGCCCCCTCTCCTTGTTCTCGATGTTCGACCCGTACCATTTCATGCCCGCGATGTTGAACTTCCCGCCGAGATACGCGGGCATCGCCATGAACCGGCGGTCCGGCCCGTCCTTCGGCATGTTCGGGAACGGCGGATCCTCGGGGAACGTCACCATCGCCCCGTGCGAATTGCCATTGTGGCCGGCCATCATATAGTCCCCGTCCGACAGCACGCGGAACATATCCTCCATGACCTCGACGCAGTCGCCCATTTCCATGACGCCCGCCTTGACCATGTCCTGCTCGTTCAGATACAGAAAATCAATCTTTGCTTCCGACATCTTCGTTTCCCTCCTTTTATAAGCCCCGGCTCAATCGTCCAAAACCGCCGTCATCTCGATTTCGACGACCTGCGTCGGACGGTTCAGCGCCGTCGTCCCGACCGCCGTGCAGAGCGGCTTGATTTCCTTGAAAAATTCCGAATACGCTTTGCAGGCCTCGGCGCCCATCTTCATGTCCGTCAGATACATCTTCACGGACACGACGTCCTCGGGCTTCGCGCCCGCCTGCGCGAGCAGCTTGATCTGCTTGTCGAGCACGTACTTCGTCTGCCCGTACGCGTCGCCTTCCGCATAGACCGTCCCGTCCGGCTGCACGGACGTCGTGCCGCCCACAAAGACAAACGGCCCCTTCTTCACCATACGGCTGTACCCGACGCTCTCCTCCAACGGCGCGCCCGACGAGTAATTGGTTCTCTCCCAAGACATGGTATACCCTCCTCTCCTCAATTCAGGACAATAAGATAATACCATATTACAAGGTGAATTAACAGAATTATATAAAAATTCGGAACAATTAAATAATAGAGGCTCCGTACATTTTCCTACCAGCGTCCGCCGCCGCCGCCGCCGAAGCCGCCGCCTGAAGAGCCGCCGCCGCCGGAGAAACTGCCGCCGCCGCCGGAGAAACCGCCGCCGCCGCCACCGCCGCCCGAGGACGCGGGCGGGCGGAAGCTCGCGATGGACGCCGTATGCAGCCGTCCGAGGGAGTGGATCATGTAGATCGTGTGGAAGTCCGAGGCGCCGCCGTAGTACCCGCGGTACCAGTCGGGCGGCTCCGTGATCATCGCTTCAAATTTCTTCGCCCAGATGTCCGAAAGGCCGAACACCCACGCATAGGGGAGCGTTTTGAAATAATACTGCGGGTCCTGATCGAACAGCTTCTCCATGCGGTCGACCTCCGCGGCTTTGATGAAGTCCTTGAAGCCGAGGATGCGATCCAAAATGCCGTCGTAGAATTCCGTCCGTTGCAGCGCGATCACGGCGCAGACGGAAGCGATGACCGAGGCGACGCCGACAAAAACAGCGTCCGCCACATCGCCGGTCACGAAGCCCACGATGATCGCGACCGCAAACACGACGACGGACAGCGCGATGGCCGCGCCCTTCCCGCCGCCGCCCGCGCTGCGCGCCCCCCGCGCACGCTTGCCGACGAGCGCAATCGTCACGCCGATCCAGATGCCCTGAAGCATCACCGGCCAGATGACCGCGTAAAACCACTGGAACGTGATGCCGCCCGACGAAGACCCGACCGAGCCCAACACGTTGCTCCCGCTGCCGACCATCGCCATGCACGCGAGGAACGCGACGATGGGCACGCAGGCCAGCGCGTAGCAGACGCCCGCGGCCACGCGCGACTGCCGCGTATAGAGGTTGCGCGTCACGTCGCCCTTATAATCGTTGATGAGCGCCTTCTGCGCCTGCTGCAGCTTCGTCGCGAGCGAACTGCTCGGGCTGCCGAGCGCGACCTCGTCGCGCGTGCCGAACAGCGCGCCGAACAGGATCGACTGATAGGACTTCACGCCCGACGGCAGCACCGTGCGCCGCGTGAGCGTGAACTGCCCCTTGCTCGTTTCCTCGATCGTGAGATACCCCCGTGACGCCCACCACAGGATCATCGAGAGCATGTCGCGCGGCTGCACCCTGCCGTCCACGAGGTAGCCGATCTCGCCCGACGGCAGCCCCTCGGGCGGATAGAATTCGACGGGCCGCACGAGCCGCCGGTCGCGCCCGAACAAAAACCACAGCGCAAGCGCCGCCGCCGCCGGAACGACGCACAGGATGCGCAGCAGCCGGTAAATCCACGCGTCGGACATCTCGCCCGAAAAATACCCCTCGGGCAGCCGCAGCAGGAACGTCACGCCGTAGCCCGTCGCGAGCGCGCCCGTGCTCACCCCCGTGACCACGACCGCGTCCCGCGCGGCGTCCACGGAAGTCGACATCGTAAACAAATCCGTCAGCGCCATCCCCTTCGCGCCCGCGACGAACTCCGCGCCGCTCACGTCCGTATCGGCCCCGGGAATCGTGACCGTGACGCGCGCGGAACGGATCGGCGTCTGCCATTCCGTCGGCAGCGCGTTCCAGTAGATGAGGTCGTACGCGTCGATTTCGTCGTCGTACAGCCGCGCACGGTAGGAGATGACGTAGGTGACCGGTCCCGTCAGATACACGTCCGGATCGCCGATGCGCAGCGAGAGGTTGTTCCCCGACGTCGACTCCGACACCGGCACGCTCTTCCCGTCCGCGCTGACCGAGACGTCCTCGATCTTCATGCGCCCGTCCATCTCGATGGTCTGCCCGCCGTACTGCTGGTAGACCTTGCCCTTCACGGGGATGTCGCGATAGATGCCGCGGCTCGAAATCAGGAAGTCGACCGCAATCGTCTCCGTGACCAAAAAGGAATTGTCGCGCTGCACGACGACGTCGACGTCGAACGCATCCGTCACAAAGCCCGCGTTCTCCTCTTCCCACGTCGGCTCCGCGGACGCGCTTCCGTCCCGCGCAAGCTCATGCCGGTCGACAGTCGCAAACGCCGCGGCCGGCAACAGCGCCGCGAGCAGCAAAACGGTTATTGCAAAAACCCGAAGGGCTTTGTGGTCAAAACTGCACTTTCGGCGCATTGCGTTCCGCGTCGTCCGCGATTTCGAAGCTCGGCTTGCGTTCAAATTTGAACATGTTCGCGATGAGCATCGACGGGAAGGTCTCGGTCTTCGTGTTGTAGTCGCGCACGATCGCGTTGTAGTATTTGCGCGACTGCGCGATCTCGTCCTCGATGCCCGACAGCTCCGTCTGCAGGCCCATGAAATTCGTGTTGGCCTTCAACTCAGGGTAGCCCTCCGCGACCGCGAACAGGCTGCGCAGCGTCGTGGTCAGCGCGGCCTCGCCCTGCATCCGCTGCTCCGGCGTGCCCGCGCTCTGGATCATGCTCCGCGCCTGCACGACCTTTTCGAGCGTCGCGCTCTCGTGCGAAGCGTAGCCCTTGACGGTCTCGACGAGGTTCGGCACGAGGTCGAACCGCTTCTTCATATACACGTCCATCGTCGCGAACGCCTCCTCGACGCGGTTGCGCAGCTTGACCAAGGAATTGTACATCCCGATCAAGACGAGGATGATGACGACGACGATGATGATCACAATAATGATCGGCAACATGATGCCCGATCCGCCTGCCGCAAACATGGCTGTTCTCCTTCCTTTTGTAAAACGTACCGCTCTCTGCTATGATAGCTTCATATGAAAGAAGTATACCACATAGATATGTCAATCGGGAAAATCGTGAAGCTCTGCGTGCTCGCCGGCGTCCTCGCGGCGGCGTTCGCCGTGTGCTGGTTCGGCGTGCGCCCCTGGCTCGCCGAGCACTCGCCGTCGGCCGAACGCGAAAACCTCTACAACTACTTCGGCGTGTCCGTCGCCCACCCCGACGAAGCCCCCATCCTGCTCGGAAACGTCACGCTGTCCGAGCGCGCAAAGGTCGTGGACGGCGTCGCCTACATCACCGTCGACTACGCCCGCGAAACGTTCAACGACGGGTTTTATGCGAATAACGAAGACCGCACGCTGCTTTTGACGACTGCCGAGGAGGTCGTGATGGCACGCGAGGGGGAAAGCGCGTACACCCGCCACGCGGAGAGTTACGGCGCGGCAAGCCCCATGCCCGAAAGCATCCCGACGGACTACGTGCCCTTCCGCATCATCGGCGGCACGCCTTACGCGGCCATCGACTTCGTGCGGAATTTCGCGAACATCTCCTATGCGCTCTACGAAGACCCGTACCGCGTGCAAATCGAAAAGGAATGGGGCGTCGTGCGCACGACGACGGTCCTGCGCGGCGCGTCGCTGCGCAGCGAGGCGGACAAGGCCGCGCCCGTCCTGCGCGATCTCAAGAAGGGCGACCGCGTCACGGTGCTCGACCCGGCAGGCGGGCAGAGCGAGGTTTGGACGAGGGTGAAGACCGACGACGCAATCACGGGCTATGTGCTGTCGCGCCGCCTCTCCGAAGCGCAGGAAACGGAGCAGACGCCCGTCACGGGCTACGTCGCGCCGCTGTACACGAGCCTCGCGCCCTACGAAAAAATCTGCCTCGTCTGGCATCAGGTCACGGTCGCGGACGCAAACCCCTACCTGTTTTCGATGCTCGACGAAAAGAAGGCGACGCCCGTGAACGTCGTCTCGCCGACGTGGTACCGCATCGCGGACGCGTCGGGCGCGCTCGACAGCCTCGCGTCGAAGGACTACGTCGAGCAGTGCCACGCGCGCGGCATCTCCGTCTGGCCGCTCGTCGACGACTTCGCCGAGGGCCTCGACCGCCACGCCCTGCTCTCGCGCTGGGAAAACCGCCACGCGCTCATCGCGGGGCTCATGCAGGCGGCCGTCGACTACGGCTTCGACGGCGTGAACATCGACTTCGAGATCGTCCCCGAGGACGACGCCGAACACTTCTCGCAGTTCCTGCGCGAGATGTCCG
>JAISTF010000224.1 GCA_031272745.1 Eubacteriales Family XIII. Incertae Sedis bacterium | reverse complement strand
GTTGCATTATTAGAGGATTTGCGGGTGGCCGGTTGCGAGTTTTTGACGATCGGACAGTATCTGGCGCCGTCTGCTGCGCATCTGCCCGTGGCGCGGTACGTCCCGCCTGAGGAGTTTGACGAACTCGGCGAAGTCGCGCGCGCGAAGGGGTTTTCGTTCGTCGCGTCGGCGCCGTTTGTCCGCAGTTCGTACCACGCGGGCGAGGCGCTCGGAGTATGATATAGTGGGTTGGGGTAAACAGAGAAGAGGAGAAAGGAGCCGGTCATGTTGTCAGGGAAAGAAAAATTTCTGTCGGTGATGCGGGGCGAGATGCCCTTGAAGTGGATGGGCTACGCGTTTGAGCCGTTTCCCAAGACGCCGTTCCACGCGGTCATAGACCCCATCACCATCTGGGACATCCTGTTCATCCAGGGCGAATACGTCGTGGACAACTGGGGGGTCGCACACCGCTTCATCCCCGGCGAGGATCCGGGCATCATCCCGATCGTCACCGAGGAAAATCAGGTCATCAAGGATATGGCGAAGTGGCGCGACTACGTCACGTTCCCGCAGATTCCGGACGACCTCGACTGGAGCGCGGCGAAGGAAGCGGCTGCGGCCGCGCGCGAGGCGGACGAGTTTGTCATGTGCGCCACGTTCCGCGGGCTCTTCGAGCGGCTGCACTGCCTGCGGACGTTCGAGAACACGCTCGTCGATATGTACATCGATCCGGACAGCTGCTACGACTTTTTCGGGGCCTACACGGACTGGAAGCTGCAGGTCGCCGAGCGGCTCTGCGACGAAATCGGTCCGGACATCATCCACTCGCACGACGACTGGGGCTCCAAGCAGCAACCGTTCTTCTCGCCGGACAAGTTCGAGGAGCTGCTCTTCCCGCATTACAAACGCCTTTATGATTATTACAAAAAACGCGGTGTCATCGTCCAGCACCATTGCGACAGCTTCATCCAGGGCTTCGAAAACTACCTCGTCGGCATCGGCGCGGATATGTGGCAGGGCGCCCTGCCGGAAAACGACCTCATCGCGATGCGCGAAAACACGAAGGGCAAGCTGCTCTATCTCGGCGGGCTCGACCAGGGCGTCATCGACCGCCCGCAGGACGAGGTCACGGAGGAGGAGATCCGCGCCCACGTCCGCGCGGCCATCGACAAATACGCGCCCGGCGGCCTGTGGCTGCCGTGCATCGGCGGCATCGAGTGCATCAACACCTGGGTCACGCCCATCGTGATTGACGAGTGCAACCGCTACGGCGCGGAGTGGCTCGCGGGGCAGCAGTAATATGACCGCAACGCGGGTTGATCCTTGACAAAGCGGGTGGTTTTGGGGTAAATATAAAGTAACAATCGAATCGCACCCATGCGACGGTGACGTGAGACGTCGATCAAACGGCGGCCAAAGGGGAAACGGGATTCGCCCGCCAAGCGGACCCGGAAGCTCTCAGGCAAACAGAGCGTCATCGGATGGGACTCTGAAAAGACCGCCGCGCGCGGGCGCCGAAGGGGGAGGCCGATAGGCCGTACGCTCTCAGGCACAAGGGACAGAGTGAACAAGGCAAGATTTCTTGCCTTGTTTTTTTGTGGCCGCGGGGGTGGCGCGCAGCCGCCCGGAAAGAAGGGAGAAAGACAATGAAGGTAATGGAAGGACTGTACTACACAAACGACCACGAATGGTTGAAGCTCGACGGCACGACCGCGACGATCGGCATTTCGGACTACGCGCAGGAGATGCTCGGCGACGTCGCGTACATCGAGCTGCCGGACGCGGGCGAATCGTTTGCGGCGGGCGACGCGTTCGGCGTCGTCGAGTCGACGAAGATGGCGTCCGATCTCTATATGCCGGTCTCCGGCACCGTGCTCGAAAAAAACACGGAGGCTGAGGACGACCCCGGCATCGTGAACCGTGACGCGTACGGCGCGTGGCTCGTCAAAATCGAGCTGACGGACGCGGCCGAAGTGGAAAAACTGCTCGACGCGGCGACCTATGAGAAAGGGCTTGACGCATGAACCCGTACATCCCGACTACCGCAAACGACCGCGCGGAAATGCTGCGGGCGATTGGCCTTGAAAGTGCGGCGGCGCTCTTCGCGGACATACCCGCCGAAATCCGCCTTGCGGACGGGCTTGCGCTGGACGCGCCGAAATCCGAATACGAAGTGCTTGCGGAGGCTTCCGCGCGCGCCGCGAAAAACCGCCCCGCCGCGCAGATGCCCTGCTTCCTCGGTGCGGGCGTCTACGACCGCCTCGTGCCCGCCGCCGTCCGCCCGTTGACGCAGCGGCAGGAATTTCTGACGGCCTACACGCCCTACCAGCCCGAAATCAGCCAGGGCACGCTGCAGGCGATCTTTGAATTTCAGACGCTCGTCTGCTCGCTCTTCGGCATGGATGTCGCAAACGCATCCATGTACGACGGCCCGTCCGCTTGCGCCGAGGCCGCCCTCATGGCCGTGCGCCACACGGGGCGCCGCGCCCTGCTCGTCTCCGCGCTCCTGCACCCCGAGGCACGCGCGGCGGTCGACGCCTATGCGCAGTTCAACGGGATTGACATCGTGACACTGCCGGAAAAAGACGGCATCACCGACAAAGACGCGGCAGTGTCGGCATTATTGAATAACGAAAATGTCGCCGGCGTGCTGATTCAGGCTCCCAACTTTCTCGGGGTTGTCGAGGATTTGCGTCCGTTTGCGGAGGCGTGCCATGCGGCGAAGGGGCTGCTCCTTTCGTATACGGCGGACCCGGCGGCGCTCGCGCTGTTTGAGAGCCCCGGCGCGATGGGCGCGGACATTGCGGTCGGCGAGGGGCAGAGTTTCGGCATCGGCATGGGGTTCGGCGGGCCGCACCTCGGGCTCATGGCCGCGAAGCAGCCGCTGATGCGAAAGCTGCCGGGGCGCATCGTCGGCGAGACCGTCGACACGCGGGGGCGACGCGCGTACGTGCTGACGCTCCAGGCGCGCGAGCAGCACATCCGCCGCGAGAAGGCGACGAGCAACATCTGCTCGAACCAGGGGCTGAACGCGCTGACGATGACAATCCACCTCTCGCTGCTCGGCGGGAGCGGGCTGCGCGAGGTCGCGGAGCAGAGTTATGCGAAGGCGCACTTCTTGCGGGACCGGCTTGCGGAGCTTGGATTTGCGCCGCGCACGGACGCGCCGTTTTTTGACGAGTTCGCGGTGCGGCTGCCCGTGGAGACGGCGCTGACGGCGGACGCGCTGAACGCGAAGCTGCTCGAAAAAAGCTTTCTCGGCGGCTACGCGCTCGGGGAGAAGGAGTGGCTGGTGGCCGTGACGGAGAAACGGACGCGCGCGGAGATGGATGCGTTTGTCTGTGCAATCAAGGAGGCGCTTTCATGACATACGATTACGACAAGACCATCTTCGAGCTTTCGGCGGAAGGCAAGCAGGGCTACCGTTTGCCGCCGGTAGACGGGCGGCAGGGCGGCGGGCGGCAGGATGCCGCCCCTACAAACGCGCCGGATACCCTACGCAATGTAGGGGCGGCTTGCAGCCGCCCGCCGGAAATCCCGGTGATTCCGGAGTCCCTGCGCCGCGCGGTGCCGCCGCTGCTCCCGCAGGTGAGCGAGCCGGAGGCCGTGCGGCATTTCACGCGGCTGTCGCAGAAAAACTACGGCGTCGACGGCGGCTTCTATCCGCTCGGCTCCTGCACGATGAAGTACAACCCGAAGGTCAACGAGGAAGTCTGCGCGCTGCCGGGCTTCGCCGGCCTGCATCCCTACCAGCCGGCGGAGACGGCGCAGGGCGCGCTGCAGCTGCTCCATGAACTCGGCGAAGCCTTCTGCGCCATCACGGGCATGGACGAGTTTTCGCTTCAGCCGGCAGCCGGTGCGCACGGCGAACTTGCGGGGCTCATGATCATCAAGAACTACCACGCGAGCCGCGGCGAAGGACACCGCAAGACCATCATCGTCCCCGACTCCTCGCACGGCACGAATCCGGCGAGCGCGGCGGAGGCGGGCTACCATATCGTGCAAATCGACTCGAACGCGGACGGCACCGTCTGCCTCGCGGCGCTGGAAACGGCGCTCGCGGACGGCGACATTGCGGGGCTTATGCTGACCAATCCCAACACGCTCGGGCTGTTTGAAAAAGACATCTTGAAGATCGCCGAACTCGTCCACGCGGCGGGTGGCCTGCTCTACTACGACGGCGCAAACCTCAACGCGATCCTCGGCGAAGCGCGGCCGGGCGATATGGGCTTCGACGTCATGCACATCAACACGCACAAGACGTTTTCGACGCCGCACGGCGGCGGTGGCCCGGGTGCGGGGCCGATCGGCGTGAAGGCGCATCTATCGGAATTTCTGCCGACGCCGCGCGTGGTGAAGGACGGGGACGCGTACCGTTTCGAGGATGTCGGGCCGAACAGCATCGGCAAGCTGCGCGGATACTTCGGCAGCTTCGGCGTGCTCGCGCGCGCGTGGACGTACATCCGCACGATGGGCGCGGCGGGGATGAAGGAAGTGTCGGAGGCCGCGGTGCTGAACGCAAACTATATGAAGGAAGCGCTGAAAGGCCCGTACAAACTGCCCTACGACCATGTGTGCATGCACGAATTTGTGCTCGACGGACTCGCGGATGCGGCCGAAGGCGTGAAGACGGTCGACGTCGCGAAGCGGCTCATCGAACTCGGCTACCACCCGCCGACGATTTACTTCCCGCTCATCGTCCACAATGCGCTGATGATCGAGCCGACCGAGACCGAGAGCAAGGAGACGCTCGACGCCTTCCTCGCCGCCATGCGGCAGATTGCGGATGAGGCCGCGAAGACGCCGGAAGTCCTGACGGCGGCCCCCGGAAACACCCCCGTGACGCGCGTGGACGAACTCCGCGCCGCCAAGACGCCGAAGCTGAAATGGGAGGAAGTATCATGAAACAAACCATCCTGCACGCGCAACACGAAGCCCTCGGCGCCAAGCTCGTCGACTTTGCCGGCTACGACATGCCGCTCAACTACCCGACCGGCGTTCTCGCCGAGCATCTGCACACGCGCAAGCATGCCGGCATTTTTGACATCTCGCATATGGGCCGCTTCCTCGTTTCCGGCCCCGACGCGCTCCCGTTTCTCCAGCACGTATTGACGAATAACGTCGCTTCGCTCGATCTCCTGCAAGCGCAGTACACCTTCATTCCGAACGCGGCCGGCGGCGCGATGGACGATGCGTATCTCTATCGCTTTTGGGAGAAGGAATACCTGCTTGTCGTGAACGCGAGCAACGCGGAAAAGGACCTTGCGCATCTGACCGCGCACCTCGGCGGTTTTGACGCGACAATCACGGACCGCACGGAGGAGATCGGCATGGTGTCCGTACAGGGGCCCGCGTCACGCGAAATCCTCATGGAATTGTTCAAGGGACAGATGTTGACGGAGCCGCTGAAAAACGAGCTCAACATCCTGGACCTCGACGGTACGGAAATCTGGGTCGCGAAGACCGGCTACACGGGCGACGCGCTCGGCTTCGAACTCTTCTCGCCGGCTGCCGTCACGCCGGCGCTGTGGGAAAAACTGATCGACCTCGGCGCGGCGCCGACGGGTCTCGGCGCGCGCGACACGCTGCGGCTTGAAGCCGCGCTGCCGCTCTACGGGCATGAGCTCGGCGAGGACGCGGATGGTCGCGAGATCCCGATCTTCGCGGTGCCGCTCGCGAAATTTGCCGTGAGCTTCGCGGAAAACAAGGGCGATTTCATCGGCCGCGCGCCGCTCGAAAAACAGCATGCGGCGTTTCTGAAAATCTTCACGCGGCATTTCGACGCCCTGACCGATGAGGATGTGGCCGTGCTGCCGCGCGTCGTGAAGCCGTTTGCACTGCTCGGCAAAGGCGTGCCGCGCGCGGGCTGTAAGGTCTACAAAGGGGACAAGGAGATCGGCGTCGTCACGAGCGGCAACGTGATTCCCTACTACGAGACCGAGGGCGCGGGGCTCGAAACGGCCTATACGGACGATACGGCGCGGCGCTTCATCGGCCTTGCGCTCGTCGACGCGGACATGGTGCCCGAAGACCGCGTGGGGATCGAGATCCGCGGCGGGAAGGAAGAGGCCGTCATCGTGAAGTATCATTTGCGGGGGGACGCGCCGCCGTACGCGCAGTCGATTGTGTATGGCGTTGAAAAAAAAGAAACGCTTGAAGACACAGAAAAAGATTATTCGGAAAAAGCGCTGGAATTGATTCGCAAGGCGGAAAGAAACCACGTCTGGCGGCAGAGCGAATGCCTCAACCTGATTCCGTCCGAGATGACGCATTCGCGGGCAGCGCGCATCCTTTCCGTGCTGGACCCGTCGTTCCGCTACGGCGAGCACAAGAAGATGAAGGCGTTTTACGATTACGATGTCTTCTATTATCAGGGCACGAAATTCATCCACGAGGTCGAGCAGCGGCTCGCGGCCGAGTTCCAAAAATACTTCGGCTGCAAAAACGCCGAGGTGCGCACGACGAGCGGGCAGATGGCCAACACGGCCGTGTTCAGCGCGCTCATGGATTTCAAAAACCGCGCCGACCGCAAGCGCGACCCGCGGCGGCTCGGGTATGTGATGAACAACCACATCATCAAGGGCGGGCAT
Organism: Eubacteriales Family XIII. Incertae Sedis bacterium; assembly: GCA_031272745.1. Lineage (GTDB taxonomy): Bacteria > Bacillota > Clostridia > Peptostreptococcales > Anaerovoracaceae > WRFF01. Next base: position 1,254 of record JAISTF010000224.1, on the reverse strand, counting down.
CTCTCCGCGCAGCCGATGGGGGCGCTGAAGGATTACATCGCGGTCGACCCCGTGACGGATCGGCCGGCGCTCGTGAATTTTCCGGTGCTCGCGGAAAACCCGTACAAGATCGACGTGGCGGAGACGCGGAAGCTCGTCGAGGAGTATCGGCCCGAGCTGATCATCTTCGGCAAGAGCATGGTGCTGCACAGGGAGCCGGTCGCGGAGATCCGCGCGTTTGTGGATGGGCTCGGCTTGGAGACGATCATCATGTACGACATGGCGCATGTACTCGGGCTCGTCGGGCCGTATTTTCAGGACCCGTTTGCGGACGGCGCGGAGATCGTGACGGGCTCGACGCACAAGACGTTTTTCGGAACGCAGCGCGGCGTGATTGTGTCAAACTATGAGGAGCCCGACGTGAAGTATGACCTGTGGGAGACGATCGAGACGCGCGTCTTCCCGGGCAGCGTCAGCAACCACCACCTCGGCTCGCTGCTCGGCCTGCTCGTCGCGGCGTACGAGATGAACGCGTTCAAAGACGTGTACCAAAAAGCGGTCATCGAAAACGCGAAGTCCTTCGCGAAGGCGCTCGCGGACGAGGGGCTGTCCGTCGCGGGCGACCCCGCCGTCTCCTACACGGAGACGCACCAGGTCATCGTCGACGTCGGCTATGCGGACGGGCCGGACATCGCGGAGCGGCTCGAGGAGAACGGCGTGATTGTCAATTATCAGGCGACGCCGGACGAAGAGGGCTTCACGGCGTCGGGCGCGCTGCGGCTCGGCGTTTCGGAGATGACGCGCTTCGGATTCGGCGAGGCGGAGTTCCGGCGGGCGGCGGCGTTGATGGCGGATGTGATCCTGCGCGGAAAAAATGTGCGCGAGGATGTCAAAAAACTTCGTGCGAATTTCACGGAAATGGAGTATTGTTTTAAGGATAAGGCCGTCGAAGACGCGCTGGACGGAATTGCCGGCGCGCTGCTTTGACGGGTGGTGCTTGGAGGTGACAACATGAGCAGAATCTACAATTTTTCGGCGGGACCGTCGATGCTTCCCGTGCCGGTGCTGGAGCGCGCGGGGGCGGAGATCCTCGATTACGGCGGATCGGGCATGTCCGTGATGGAGATGAGCCATCGATCGAAAGCGTTCGACGACATCATCGTGCGCACGAAGCAGCTGTTTCGCGACGTGCTCGGCATTCCGGACGACTACGACGTGCTCTTCATGCAGGGCGGCGCGACGGCGCAGTTTGCGGCCGTGCCGCTGAACCTGCTG
>JAISTF010000220.1 GCA_031272745.1 Eubacteriales Family XIII. Incertae Sedis bacterium | reverse complement strand
GGCCCCGACCGACGGGAACGCGCGCAGGAGGCCGATGTGCATGTCCGTCTCCCGCGACAGCAGGGGCGCGCCCTCCAGGACGTTCGCCCGGAAGTCGATCAGCAGCAGGTCCTCCGGCGCGAGGCGGCAGTGCTTCTCCTCGCTCATCCGCGTCGGCGTGATGAGCAGCGTGCCCTCCCCCGCGCGCAGCGAGAAATTGCCGCCGAGCGCGTTCGTCAGCTTGCGATCCCAGAGCTGCCAGGCCGTCTCGCACATCGCCTCTCGCATTTGTGGATAAAGTAACTTAGCCATAAGGTTATTGTACAACAATTCAGACAACAGGGGGAAATAATCTGAATAATGCGTGTATTTTCAGAAGTGTTGACTGCCACTTTTTCGTGGGTATAATATTTTATGGAAGCGTGCGAAACGCAACCATCAAGCAACATCACAGTTTTCGGATTGGCGTGCCGGGACAGGCACGGGGAGGACACCATGAGTAGTTATGTGGATCGGATCATTGCGGACGTAGAGAAGAAGAATGCGGATCAGCCGGAGTTTTTGCAGGCCGCGAAGGAAGTGCTCGAGTCCCTGCGGGTCGTCGTCGAGCGCGACGACATCTATGAGCAGGTCGGGCTTTTGGAGCGGCTTGTCGAGCCGGAACGGATCATCCAGTTCCGCGTGCCCTGGGTCGACGACAGCGGCAAGGTGCAGGTGAACCGCGGCTTCCGCGTGCAGTTCAACTCGGCGATCGGGCCGTACAAGGGCGGGCTGCGTTTCCATCCGTCGGTAAATCTCGGCATCATCAAATTCCTCGGGTTCGAGCAGATCTTCAAGAACTCGCTGACGGGGCTGCCGATCGGCGGCGGCAAGGGCGGTTCGGACTTTGACCCGAAGGGCAAGAGCGAGGCGGAAGTCATGCGGTTTTGCCAGGCGTTCATGAGCGAGCTGTTCCGGCACATCGGGCCGGATACGGACGTGCCGGCGGGCGACATCGGCGTCGGCGGTCGCGAGATCGGGTATATGTTCGGACAGTACAAGAAGATCAGGAACGCGTTTGAGGGCGTGCTCACGGGCAAGGGCCTGACGTGGGGCGGTTCGCTCGCGCGCACGGAAGCGACGGGTTATGGTCTCGTCTATATGGTCGAGGAATATCTGAAGGAAAAGGGCGATTCGTTCAAGGGCAAGAAGGTCGCGATTTCCGGCAGCGGCAACGTCGCCATCTTCGCGACGCAGAAGGTGCAGCAGCTCGGCGGCAAGGTCATCACGCTGACGGACAGCAACGGCTTCATCGTGCATGAGGCGGGCATCGACCTCGACACGGTCAAGGAGATCAAGCTCGTGAAGCGCGGGCGCATCAGCGAATACGCGCAGATTCACAAGGACGCGAAGTACACGGAAGTCGGACAGGGCCGCGTTTGGGACGTGCCTTGCGACATCGCGTTGCCCTGCGCGACGCAAAACGAACTCGAGATCGGCGACGCGAAGACGCTCGTGAAAAACGGCTGCAAGATCGTCGGCGAAGGCGCGAACATGCCCACGACTTTGGACGCGTCACTCTACCTGCAGGAGAACGGCGTGGCTTTCTTCCCGGGCAAGGCGGCGAACGCGGGCGGCGTCGGGACGAGCGCCCTCGAGATGTCGCAAAACAGCGAGCGTCTGTCGTGGTCGTTCGAGGAAGTCGACCAGATGCTGAACCGCATCATGGTCAACATCTTCCACAACATCGACGACACCGCGAAGGAATACGACAAGCCCGGCGACTACATCCTCGGCGCGAACATCGCGGGCTTCAAGAAAGTGGCGAGCGCGATGCTCGACCAGGGGATCATCTAAGCGGCAGCGCAGCGGTGCCGGCTTTACGCCAGCACCGCTCCCGTATTTGCACTCGTGACCAAACGGGCATACCTTGCGAGGTAGCCCGTTTTCACGCGGGGCTCGGGGTGGGCGAGCGCGGCGCGGCGCGCGTCGAGCTCTTCGTCCGGCACGTCCACGCGCAGGCTGCGGCCCGGGATGTCGATCTCGATCGTGTCGCCTTCGCGGACGAGCGCGATGGGGCCGTCGTCCCGCGCCTCGGGGCTGATGTGGCCGATGGACGCGCCGCGGGAAGCGCCGGAGAAGCGGCCGTCCGTGAGCAGCGCGACGTCCTTGTCGAGGCCCATGCCCGCGATGGTCGCCGTGGGGCCGAGCATCTCGCGCATGCCGGGCCCGCCCTTGGGCCCTTCATAACGAATCACGATCACGTCGCCGGCCTTGATCTTGCCGCCCGTGATGGCCGCGGTCGCGTCGTCCTCGGAGTCGAAGACGCGCGCGGGGCCCGTGTGCGTGAGCATCTCGGGCGCGACGGCGCTCTCCTTCACGACCGCGCCACCGGGCGCGAGGTTGCCGTAGAGGATCGCGAGCCCGCCCTGGTCGCGGTAGGGCGCATCGATAGGCTTGATGACATCGAAGTCCGCGACGGGGCACGGCGCGATGTTCTCGCCGACCGTGAAGCCCGTGACCGTCGGGATGTCCTTGATGATCAGGTCCTTCTTCGCCAGCTCGTTCATCAGCGCGGGGATGCCGCCCGCGCGGTGCAGGTCTTCCATGTGGTGCTCGCCGGAAGGCGACAGCTTCGCGAGGTACGGCGTGCGGCGGCTCGCCTTGTCGAAATCCGTGAGGTCGATCGAAAGCCCCGCTTCGTGCGCGATGGCCGGCAGATGCAGCGTCGTGTTCGTCGAACCCGCCATCGCCATGTCGACGACCATCGCGTTTTCAAACGCCTCTCTCGTGAGGATGTCGCGCGGCCGCAGATCGTTATTCAATAACTCCATGATTTTGACGCCGGCCATCTTGGCCATGCGGATGCGTTCGCCCGTGTCGCTGAGCGCGGTGCCGTTGTACGGCAGGCCCATGCCGAGGGCTTCGGTCAGGCAGTTCATCGAGTTCGCCGTGAAGAGGCCGGAGCAGGAGCCGCAGCCCGGACAGGCGTTCAGCGCGATGTTCTCGAGCTCGTCGTCCGTCGACGTGCCGCCGCGGTGTTTGCCGATTTGCTCCATGATGGAATTGAAGTCGAGCGCGCGCCCGCCCGCGAGCCCCGCGCGCATCGGGCCGCCGCTGACGAGGATCGCGGGGATGTTGAGCCGCGCCGCTGCCATGAGCATCCCCGGCACGGTCTTGTCGCAGTTGGGAATCATCACGAGGCCGTCGAGCTGGTGGGCGACGGCCATCGCCTCGATGCTGTCGCAGATGAGTTCGCGGCTCGCGAGCGGGAACTTCATCCCCTCGTGCCCCATCGCGATGCCGTCGCAAATCGCAATCGCGGGAAACTCGATGGGTGTGCCGCCGCTCATCAGGATGCCGTCGCGCACGGCCGAAGCGACGCGGTCGAGCATCTTGTGGCCGGGCACGACGTCGTTTTGCGAGTTGACGACGCCGATGAGCGGCCGGTCGATCTCGGGCCGCGTGTACCCCATGCCGTAGAAAAGCGCGCGCGTCGACGCGCCGCTCGCTCCCTGTTTCACCTTGTCGCTGTTCATGATGTTGTTTCTCCTTTTTCAATAACCATTGTGTTGTTGCTGTATCGGCATTCGCGGCGGGAGCGTGCCCGTCACGAGTCCAAAACGTCTTTCATCGCACAGGCGACGCAGCGCGCGAGGTCGCCGGCCGTCACGCCCGCCTCGCCGTACTCCGCCGCCGCGAGGTCGCCCGCGAGGCCGTGGATGTACACGCCCGCGGTCGCCGCCTGCGCCGGCGGGAAGCCCTGCCCGAGCAGGGAGACGAGGACGCCCGTCAGCACGTCGCCGCTGCCGCCCGTGGCCATGCCCGGGTTGCCCGTCGTGTTCACGCGCACGGCCGCCGCCGCGTTCGGTCCCTTATCCGCCCCTGCCCCCGTCTGCACGA
>JAISTF010000203.1 GCA_031272745.1 Eubacteriales Family XIII. Incertae Sedis bacterium | reverse complement strand
TTGTGGTATTCTATTTTCTAATGAAATCCGCTTGAAAAATCAAGCGTTTGAGGACAAAGGGAGCGTTTGTGAAGGATCTGCCCATTCGGAAAAAGATGATTGCGCTGTACGCGGAGATGGCGGTCTTTGTCGTCGTCCTGCTGGCGGCGACGGGGGTGCTGGTCATGAAGGTGGGGCCGGTCGCGGTGCAGTCCGTGGACACGCTTCTCTTCTATTATCTTGTCGGTGCGGTGATCTTCGTGCTGATCTTCCTGCTCATCACGATTTCCATCGGGCGCAAGCTCGCGAATTCGATCGTGGAGCCGATCAAGGAGATCGAGGCCTCGGCGCGCGCGGTGTCGCGCGGGGAGACGACGGTGCGGCCGACGTACCGGAGCTTGGACGAGATCGGGCAGCTCGCGGACGCCATCAGGGGTACGATCGCGGCGATGGACGAGGAGGCGGCGATCCTCGAGCGCATCGCGGGCGGGGACTATACGGGGGAAATCGCGGTGCGCGGCGAAAACGACGTCATGGGCGCGGCGATCAACGAGATCCTCGACAAGAAAAACGTGTTTTTGCTCGACATCCTGCATATGTCGATGGAGATTTCGGCCGGCGTGCGCCAGATCGCGAACGGGGCGCAAAGCCTCGCGAGCGGGTCGAACGAGCAGGCGGCGGCGCTCGACGGGTTTTCCGCGATCACGCAGGAGCTCAAGGAGATGAGCGAGCAAAACGCGCAGATCGCGAGCGACACGCTCGAGTCCGTGCGCGAGAACACGCGCATGATGAGCCAGAACATGCGGGACATGCAGCGCATGACGCAGGCGATGCAGGCGATCACGGAGAGCTCGAAGCAGATCGAAAAGGTCATCAAGGTCATCGACGACATCGCGTTCCAGACGAACATCCTCGCGCTCAACGCGGCCGTCGAGGCGGCGCGCGCGGGGCAAAACGGGCGCGGGTTTGCGGTCGTCGCGGACGAGGTGCGCGACCTCGCGAACCGCTCGCAGGAGGCGGCGCGCGAGACGGGTGCGCTGATCAAGAGCAGCACGGCCCGCATCGAGGAGGGCAAGGAGATCGTCGAACTGACCAACAAGAATTTCAACAACATGGGCCAGATCGCCGTCAGCAACGCAAAGAATATGGGCAAGCTGTCCGAGAGTTCGGCGCAACAGAGCGGCGCGATCGCGGAGATCAACGCGGGGGTCTCGCAGATTTCGGGCGTCGTGCAGGCAAATTCCGCGATGGCCGAGGAGAGCGCCGCGGCCGCGCAGACGATGGCGATGCAAGCGGAACATCTGAAGGCCCTCATCGGGCAGTACAAGCTGCGTGATCAATGAACATCGTCTGGACGCAGGAGACCATCGAAAGCTATCGGCAGGCGAGCGAATACACGGCCTTCCACAAGAAGCTCGCGATCCTCGCCCAACCGTATTTGGACGCGGACTGGACGCTCGCGGACATCGGCTGCGGGCCGGGGCTGCTCGATTTTGCGCTCGCGCCGATGGTGCGGTCCGTCACGGCGATCGACCGCGACGAGCTGTGCATCCGGACGCTCGACAAGGAACTCGACCGTGTGTACTACACGAACCGCGCGGTCGCGGAGAAGATCGAGCCGCGGCTTGCGGACGCGCATTCGCTCGGGGACGAGCGGTGGGACGCGGTGGTGACCGCGTTTTTCGGAGTGGACGGGACGCTGCTTGAAAAACTGATCGGCCACGCGCGGCGGCGCGCGCTGATCTTCACGCGCGGGCGGGCGTCTTCGTCGCCGGTGGATGCGGGCTTCGGGGAATCGGAGCAAGAGCCGAAGCTCTCCGCGGAGGAGATCGAGGCCCATCTTGCGGAAGCGCATTATGCCTTCAAAAAAACGGGGATGGAGATGCAGTTCGGTCAGCCGTTCAAGAAGATCGAGGACATCCACCGCTTTCTTGCCGGGACGTTCGGCAGCGAGGGCGAGGAGGCGGAGCGGCGCGCGGCGGACGCCGAGGAGCGCATTGTGAAAACGAACCGGTTCGACTATCCGTATTATTTGCCGAAGAACGTGAGTGTGACGCTTTTCGTCGTCGCGGCGCGGGCGTGACGGGGGCGACGGGCGTGGCAAAGGAGGAGGACATGCTGTATCAGGAGAGGGAGAAGGAGACGGAGCGGCTGGTCGCGGCGATTCTTGCGAGTTACGACGCGTTCCCGGACATCATCCGCATCGGCAAGCGCAACCACATCGACCGCGAGCGCATCATCGGCGTGATCGAGAATCTGCGGCAGCTGTTGTATCCGGGGTTTTTCGACAGCGGGAATATGTGCGAGTACACGAAGGAGTTCACGGTGCGCGACATCCTTGCGGACGTGCGGACGACGCTGATGATCCAGATCGAGCGCGCGTACCGGCACGCGGAGGACGACGGGGGCGAGGCCGGCGAGGACTGCGGTGCCGGCAACGGGGCGGTGCATGTGCGGGCGGCGCGGACGACGGACGCGTTTCTTGCGCGGCTGCCGGAGGTGCGGCGGATGCTCGCTTTGGACGTGGAGGCGTCGTTTGACGGCGATCCCGCGTCGACGAGCCGCGACGAAATCATCCTCTCGTATCCGGGCATTTTCGCCATCACGGTCTTCCGGCTCGCGCACGAGCTGTGGGAGCTCGGGGTGCCGCTCATCCCGCGCATCATGTCGGAGTACGCGCATTCGGAGACGGGCATCGACATCCACCCGGGGGCGAAGGTCGGCAGGCATTTCTTCGTCGACCACGGCACGGGCATCGTGGTGGGCGAGACGACGACGATCGGCGACAATGTGAAGATCTATCAGGGCGTGACGCTCGGCGCGCATTCGACGAAGGGCGGGCGCAAGATCTCCGGCAACAAGCGCCATCCGGACATCGAGGATAACGTGACGATCTACTCGGGCGCGTCGATCCTCGGCGGCGACACGGTCATCGGCGAGGGGTCGGTCATCGGCTCGAACGCCTTCATCACGGAGAGCATCCCCGCGGGCTCGCGCATCGGCGGCGCGATGCCGACGCTGAAATGATCAGGAAAGGAACAAGATAGCCATGGCCACCTATTTTCAAGACCCGTCGCGCACGTTCAACGAGTATCTGCTCGTGCCGGGGTATTCCTCGTCCGAGTGCCTGCCGTCGGCGGTCGATCTGTCGACGCCTTTGGTGAAGTTCCGTCTGGGCGAGGAGCCCGCGCTGAAGGCGAACATCCCGCTCGTGAGCGCGGTGATGCAGGCGGTGAGCGACGACGGGATGGCGATCGCGCTGGCCAAGGAAGGCGGGGTCTCCTTCGTCTTCGGGTCGCAGTCGGTCGAGAGCCAGGCGGCGATGGTGCGGCGCGTGAAGGACCACAAGGCGGGCTTCGTGCGGTCGGACAGCAACGTGCGACCGGATCAGACGCTCGCGGACATCTTGGCGCTTCGCGAGAAATACGGGCACAGCACGGTCGCGGTGACGGAGGACGGGACGGCGGAGGGCAAGATCGTCGGCATCGTGACGAGCCGCGACTACCGCGTGAGCCGCACGCCCTTAGAGGCGAAGGTGAGCGAGTTCATGACGCCGCTGAAGGACTTGGTCTACGGCGAGGACGGGATTTCGCTGTCGGAGGCCAACGACATCCTGTGGGATCACAAGCTCAACCAGTTGCCCATCATCGACAAGCAGGGGCGGCTGACGCATTTCGTGTTCCGCAAGGACTACGATTCCCACAAGAGCAATCCCTGCGAGCTGCTCGACGCGCAGAAGCGCTACATCGTCGGCGCGGGCGTGAATACGCGCGACTACGAGGAGCGGATACCGGCTTTGGTCGACGCGGGCGTGGACGTGCTCGTGATCGATTCTTCGGAGGGCTTCACGGAATGGCAGGCGCGGACGCTGGCCTTCGTGCGGAAGCGCTACGGGGACACGGTGAAGATCGGCGCGGGCAACGTGGTCGACCGCGAGGGGTTCTACTTCCTCGCGGAGAACGGGGCGGATTTCGTCAAGGTCGGCATCGGCGGCGGGTCGATCTGCATCACGCGGGAGCAGAAGGGCATCGGGCGCGGCCAAGCCTCTGCGGTGATGGACGTGGCGGCGGCGCGCAATGATTATTGTAAAGAAACCGGCATCTATGTGCCGGTGTGCAGCGACGGGGGCATCGTGTACGACTACCATATGACGGTCGCGCTCGCGATGGGGGCGGACTTCATGATGCTCGGGCGGTATTTCGCGCGGTTCGACGAGAGCCCGACGGCGAAGCTCGTGGTGAACGGCAACTATGTGAAGGAGTATTGGGGCGAGGGGTCGAACCGGGCGCGCAACTGGCAGCGCTACGACCTCGGTGAAGAGGGCGGCCGGCTGTCGTTTGAAGAGGGCGTCGACTCGTACGTGCCGTACGCGGGGGCGCTGAAGGACGGGGTGTCGCAGACTTTGGCGAAGCTGCGGTCGACGATGTGCTCGTGCGGCGTGACGTCCATCCGCGAGCTCCAGGAGAAGGCGAAGCTGACGCTGGTCAGCGCGACGTCCATCGTCGAAGGCGGCGCGCACGACGTGATACTCAAAGAGCAGCAGGCGGTGGTCCGGTGAATAATGGATCCGGCGCGGATCCGGTGAGGAGTTTGAGATGAAGAACGATGTGATTTGGGTCGTGGATTTCGGGGGGCAGTACAACCAGCTCATCGCGCGGCGCGTGCGTGAGGCGAAGGTGTACTGCGAGATCGTGCCGTTTGAGAAGGCGGAGGCGCGGCTCGCGGCGGCGCGGGCGGCCGGGGACGAAGGCGACTGGCCGCGCGGCATCATCTTCACGGGCGGGCCGGCGAGCGTCTACGAGGGCGGCGCGCCGGGTTTGCCGGCGTCGTTTTTTGAGAGCGGGGTGCCGATGCTCGGCATCTGTTATGGGGCGCAGCTCATGGCGCACGTTTTGGGCGGCACGGTCGTGTCGCCGGACTTCAAGGAATACGGGCGCGTGCGCGTCTTCGTCGACCAGCCGTATATGGCGGGCGCGGGCGGCGCGGGCGGCGGGCTCGGCGCGGTGGACGCGGGCGCGGAAGGGCTCGCCGTCTTGTCGCGCGTGCCTGCGCGCGGGGCGGGCGGCACCGACGACGATGTGTACACGGAGGACGAGCGGTCCGTGATGGCGGCTTTGTCGCATACGTCGTCGTGGACGGAGAGCATGCACGAGCCGGGCGCGGGGGGGAAACTCGACGGGCGGCACGCGGCGGGCACATCTGCATTATTCGATGGAATCACGGGGGAGCAGTATGGGTGGATGAGCCACACGGACTATATAGAGAAGGTGCCGGCGGGCTTCGTGGTGACGGCGCATACGGAGAATTGCCCGACGGCGGCGCTGGAGGACCGGGCGCGGGGGTTGTACGGGGTGCAGTTTCATCCGGAGGTGCACCACACGCCGTTCGGTCAGCGGCTTTTGGAGAATTTTTTGTACGGGGTCTGCGCGTGCCGCGGCGATTGGACGATGGAGAATTTCGTGCGCGACAAGGTTTCGGAGATCCGGGAGGCGGTCGGGGACGGCAAGGTGCTGTGCGCGCTGTCCGGCGGGGTGGATTCGTCGGTGGCGGCCGTGCTGACGCACCGCGCGATCGGCGACCGGCTGACGTGCGTGTTTGTCGACCACGGTTTGCTCCGGAAGGACGAGGGCGACCAGGTGATGGAGGTCTACGGGCGGCAGTTCCGGATGAAGATCCGGCGCGTGGACGCGGGCGAGCGGTTTCTGGCGGCGTTGGCGGGGGTGTCGGACCCCGAGCAGAAGCGCAAGATCATCGGCGCGGAGTTCATCGCGGTGTTTGAGGAGGAGGCGCGGCGGCTGTCCGAGGAAGAAGGCGGGATCGGGTATTTGCTGCAGGGGACGATTTATCCGGACGTGGTCGAGAGCGGAGGCGGCGGCGGCGCGGCGGCGGTCATCAAGTCGCATCACAATGTGGGGGGGCTGCCGGAAACGATGCAGATGTCTCTGATCGAGCCTTTGCGTCTCCTGTTCAAGGACGAGGTGCGGCGCGTGGGCGAGGAGCTGGGCATCGCGCCCGAGCTCGTGTGGCGCCAGCCGTTCCCGGGGCCGGGGCTCGCAATCCGCTGCCTCGGCGAGGTGACGGAGGAGAAGCTCGCGCTGATCCGCGAGACGGACGCGATTTTGCGCGAGGAAATCGACGCGTACAATGAGGGGCTGTTTGCGCGGACAGGGGAGAGGAATTATGGGGGGGCATACAGCGATGGCAGCAGCGGCAACGGGGACAGGTCAGGCGACCCCGGCGAGCGGGCGGTGTGGCAATATTTTACAGTATTGCCGAATATCCGCAGTGTCGGCGTCATGGGCGACGCGCGCACCTACGACTACGCCGTAGGCATCCGCGCCGTGACGTCGGTGGACGGGATGACGAGCGACTGGGCGCGGCTGCCGTATGAAGTGTTGGAGACGATTGCGAACAGGATTGTGAACGAGGTGGATGGGGTGAATCGGGTGCTGTACGATTTGACGAGCAAACCACCGGGGACGATTGA
>JAISTF010000162.1 GCA_031272745.1 Eubacteriales Family XIII. Incertae Sedis bacterium | reverse complement strand
AAACCCGACGTTGAGCACGACCAGCAGCACCGCCGCAATCATCCACAGTTTTTTTGTGTGCGCCTTGTGCTGGTCGTCGAGCGGCTCAAACGGCTCCGGGCCGCCGACCCATAGGATATTCTCGTTTTCCTCGAGCGCCCCCTCGATGATTTCCCTCTTTTCAATCTTCATGCCGACCTCCTTGCCATTTTTCCGAATTCCGATGAACCTATGGCAAAAGGATACGCAATTTGTGCGCAAATATGGCGTTCAGAAACGCGGAGAACCCGCAAAGAATTCGCAAAAATGGCGCGGACGCAGCTCTGCGCTAACGGTACGCCGAGGCGCCGCTCGACGCCATCTTCAGCACGAGCGCGGCGATCTCCTGCGGCTCTTCGGGCAGGTCATTTTCGATCCACCGCTGGATGACCTCGATGGCGCCGCCGATCGCGAAGCAGAGGATGAGCTCGAGCTCCCGCCCGCTCGCGCTGCTGCCGCGGAACCACTCGTCGATGAAATTCGTGCGGATGATTTCCTTCGCCTTTTCGAGGAAGCGCGCGTCGCCGTTCGGCCCGAACAGCACGCGGCACAGCGGCTCGTTCGCCTTCACGTACTCGCAGATCTTCGTCGCCGACGCGAGCGCCTGCTCCCCTTCGAGCGTGCCGAAATCCGACGCCGCGAGGTACAGCGTGACGTCCTCGACGAACCCGTCCTCGATCTGCCGCAGCAAATCGTAGGAATCCTGGAAATGCGCGTAGAACGTCGCGCGGTTCACGTCCGCGCGCGCGCAGATCTCCTTCACCGTGATCTTCGCGATCGGCCGCTCGCCGAGCAGCTCGATGAACGCCCCTTTGATGACCATCTGCGTATACCGCCGCCGGCGGTCCAGCCCTTTCTCCGACATATCAATTTCCCCGTTCCTGTACAATAACCGACATTTTCGCCGCTTCTGTCGCGCAGCTGACACGATTCGCGGATGTGTTTGTTGATTTCAGACACAGTGTTATTGTATGATACTTGCGAAAGAAAAGCAACAGCGTGTATGTTATTGAAGAAATGATTGGAACTGTTTTAGCGCACAAAAAAACCGTCACTGCCGTATTTTTCGCCGTCGCCGCCGTCTGCGGCGCGATGTCCACCCTCGTGCATGTGAATTACGACACGGCGGACTACCTGCCGCCCGAGGCGCCGTCGACGCAGGCCATCCGCGTCATGGACGCGGAGTTCACGACGGCCGTGCCGAACACGCGCGTGCTCGTGCCGGTTTCGGGGGTGCCCGAAGCTTTGGAATACAAGGCGCGGCTCGAAGCCGTGCCGGCCGTGTCGGGCGTGACGTGGCTCGACGACGCGCAGAACATGGGGGTGCCGCTCGAAGCGATGGATACCGATCTCGTGGAGACGTATTACAAGGACGGCGATGCGCTGTTTTCGCTGACCGTGCAGAAGGGGGAAGAGATTCCCGCGTTCGAGGAAATCTACGACATCATCGGCGAGGACGGGGCGGCGACGGGGCAGGCGGTCACGGCGTACACGGCGCAGATGGCCAGCAGCGGCGAGGTGCTGCACGCGACCGCGATCCTCGTGCCGCTCATCCTCGCCATCCTCTTCGTCGCGACGACGTCGTGGGCGGAGCCGATCCTGTTTCTGCTCGCCATCGGCGTCGCGATCCTGCTCAATATGGGGACGAACGCCTTCCTCGGCGAAGTCTCGTTTGTCACAAATTCCGTCAGCCCCATCCTGCAGCTCGCGGTCTCGCTCGACTACGCAATCTTCCTGCTGCACAGTTTCCAGGACCGCCGCGCGGAGACGGACGACGTGGCGGAGGCGATGCGGCGCGCCGTGAAGCAGTCCTTCCCCGTCATCCTCGCGAGCGCGCTCACGACGCTGTTCGGCTTCGGGGCGCTGTGCTTCATGCAGTTCCGAATCGGCAGCGACATGGGGCTGAACCTCATGAAGGGCGTCGCGCTGTCGCTGCTCTGCGCGGCCGTGCTGCTGCCGGCCGTCACGCTCTGCTTCTACAAACTCATCGACCGCACGCGGCACCGTCGGCTCATGCCCACGTTCGAGGGCGTCGGAAAATGGTTTCTGCGCATCGGCGGGCCCTGTGCCGTGTTCGTGCTGCTCGTCTGCGCGCCGGCGTTTTTGGCGCAGAGCCACAATTCGTTCATCTATGGCATGGGGGCGCTCGCGACGGACACGCGCGCGTCGGTGGACACGGAACGCATCAACGAGCGCTTCGGCCGCGCCATCCCCATCGCGATCCTCGTGCCGCGCGGCGAGCCCGCGAAGGAGCTCGAACTGTCGGAAGCGTTGGAAGCGTTGCCGCAGACGGACTCGGTCCTTTCTTACGCGATGTCCGTCGGCGCGGGCATCCCCGCGGACATGACGCCGGAGACGGTGCGCGAGCAATTCTACTCGCCGCACTACGCGCGCATCGTCGCGTACGCGGACACGACGGACGAGGGGACGCTCGCGTTTGCGCACGTCGCCGCGGTGCGCGAGACGATCGCGTCGTTTTATGGCGGGGACTGGTACGCGGCCGGCGAGAGCGTGACGCTGTACGATATGAAGGACGTCGTGGTCTCCGACAACCGCCTCGTGACGCTGCTCTCCGTGCTGGCCATCGGCGTCGTGCTCGCCTTCACGTTCCGCTCGATCGCGCTGCCCTTGATCCTGCTGCTCGCGATCGAGTCCGCGATCTGGGTCAATATGTCGTTTGCGTATTTCGTCGGGTCACCGCTGTCCTACATCGGCTACCTGATCATCAGCGCGGTGCAGCTCGGCGCGACGGTGGACTACGCGATTCTCACGACGAACCGTTATATGGAATTTCGGGCGAAGATGCCGAAGCGGGACGCGGCGCGCGCGGCGCTCGGAGCCTCGTTCCGCTCGGTCCTGATCAGCGCGGGCATCCTGTCGCTCGCGGGCTTCACGCTTTGGGGCACGTCGACGAACGGCATCGTGCAGGCGCTCGGGTTTCTCGTCGGGCGCGGCGCGCTGCTCTCGCTCGCGGCCGTCGCCTTCGTGCTGCCGACATTGCTCGTCTGGCTCGACCCGCTCGTGCGGCGCACGACGCGCCGCGCCGTCTTCTACAAACCGGGACATGAGGAAGGAGTGTCTTCATGAACATCTTGCACACACGCACCCGCACCGCTGCCACCGCCGCCCTGCTCGCGGCCGCGCTCG
>JAISTF010000028.1 GCA_031272745.1 Eubacteriales Family XIII. Incertae Sedis bacterium | reverse complement strand
GCGGGTGCCGGCCTTCGCCTTCGCATCCCAGTACATCACGTTGCTCGCGTCGATCGGACCCTCGATGTGCTTGATGTCCGAACGCTCCTTGCGCGTCTGCTTCTGGTGCTTCGTCTGGATGTTGATTCCCTCGACGAGGACGCGCCCCGTCTTCGGGAAGACCTTCAGAACCTTGCCCCGCTTGCCTTTGTCCTTGCCCGCGATGACCACCACGGTATCGTCTTTCTTGATGTGCATCAGGCTTCCTCCTATAACACTTCCGGCGCGAGCGACACGATCTTCATGAAGCTCTTCTCACGCAACTCGCGGGCCACGGGCCCGAAGATGCGCGTGCCGACCGGCGTCTTGTCCTCTTTGATGATCACCGCCGCGTTCTGATCGAATTTCACATACGACCCGTCGCTGCGGCGCGCGCCCGTCTTCGTCCGCACGATGACGGCCCGCACGACGTCGCTCTTCTTGACGGCGCCGCCCGGCGTCGCCTCTTTCACGGCGCATACGACGATGTCGCCGATGTTTGCGTATTTGCGGCTCGTGCCGCCGAGGATCCGGATGACCAAAAGCTCCTTGGCGCCCGAGTTGTCGGCTACACGCAGCCTTGTCTCGTTCTGAATCATTTCCCAGCTTCCTCCCTATTTTGCCTTCTCGACGATGTCCACGAGGCGCCAGCGCTTGTCCTTCGACAGCGGACGGGTCTCCATGATCCGTACGCGGTCGCCGATACGGCACTGGTTTTCCTCATCGTGCGCCTTGAATTTCTTCGTGCGCTTCACCGCCTTGCCGTACAGCGCGTGCCGCACGAAATCCTCGACGGAAACGGTGATCGTCTTGTCCATCTTGTCGCTCACGACGACGCCGACGCGCGTCTTGCGGGTGTTTCTCTGTTTGCTCTCTGCCACCTTGCGTCCTCCTCTCCGTTCAGCCGATCGCCTTCGCGGCCGCGAGTTCCTTCTCGCGGATCACGGTCTTGATGCGGGCGATGTCCCGTTTCACGTCTTTCATGTGCATCGGGTTTTCGAGCTGGCCCGTGACATGCTGGAAGCGCAGGTTGAACAGCTCGTTTTTCATTTTCAGAAGCTCTTCCTTGAGCTCCGTGTCGTTCATCAGACGGACCTGTTCCATTTTCATTTCGCTTCACCCCCCTGCTTCTGCTGGAGTTCCTCGCCCTTGACGGCAAACCGCGTCTTGATGGGCAGCTTGTGCGACGCGAGGCGCATGGCCTCCTTCGCCGCCGCAAACGAAACGCCCTCGATCTCGAACATCACGCGACCGGGCTTCACGACGGCCACCCAATACTCGGGCGCGCCCTTGCCGGAACCCATGCGGACTTCCGCCGGCTTCTTCGTCACGGGCTTGTGCGGGAAGATCTTGATGAAGACCTTGCCGCCCCTGCGAATCGAACGCGTCATCGCGATACGCGCGGCCTCGATCTGGTTCGATTTGATCCAGCCGCACTCCTCGGCGATCAGCCCGTACGTCCCGTACGTGATCGTGTTGCCCCGCGTGGCGACGCCCTTCATGCGCCCCCTGTGGACCCTTCTTCTCTTTACACGTTTCGGCATCAACATTTCCGTCGTCTCCTTCTACTCTGTCATTCTCGGGCCCCGCCCGGGAATCCAGCTTCTTATTCTTCCGTCGCGACCTCTTCCGTCGCCGGCGCTTCTTCTACCTGCGTCTCGAGCGCTTCGGGCTCCGGCGCCGGTTTCGGCGCGGGGTCCTTCTTCGGCGTCAGCCGCTTGCGCGGGTTGACCGCCCTCTGCGGTTCCGGCCCGCTGTCACGGCCGCCGCGACCGTCACGCCGCCCGTCTCTGCCGCCGCGTCCGCCGTCGCGGCCGCCGCCGCCGTCCCGACGCGGCCGGTCGCCGCGGTCGCGGTCGCCGTCGCGCCGGTCCCTGCGATCCCGCCGGTCGCCGCGCTCGCCGCGCTCGCCGCGGCCGCCCGCCTTGTCCTCGGGCACCTGGCTCATCAGGCTCTTCTCCAAACGCTCGCCGTGGTTGATCCACACCTTCACGCCGATCTTCCCATACTGCGTGTCCGCCTCCGCAAACCCGTAGTCGATGATGGCCCGAAGCGTATGGAGCGGCACGTTGCCTTCGCTGTATTTCTCGCTGCGCGCGATTTCCGCCCCGCCGAGGCGGCCCGCCACGCAGACCTTGATGCCCTTCGCGTTCGCGCGCATCGTGCGGCCGATCGCCGACTTCATCGCGCGCCGGAACGAGATCCTCTTTTCAAGCGCCTGCGCGATGCTCTCCGCCGTGAGCTGGGCGTCGAGCTCGGCCCGCTTCACTTCGACGATGTTGAGGCGCACCTGCTTCTTCGTCAGCTTCTCCAATGCCGCCTTGATCTCGTCCGCGCCGCCGCCGCTGCGCCCGATGATGATGCCGGGCTTGTCCGTCATGACGCTGATCTTGATCTGGTTGTCTGCCTTGCGCTCAATGACCGTCTTGCTGATGCCCGCCGCATACAGCTTCTTCTTGATGAACGCCCGGATCTTGTTGTCCTCGATCAGGTAATCCGCAAAGTCTTTCTTTCCGGCGTACCATTTTGAATCCCAGTCGCTGATGATTCCGACGCGAAGCCCATGCGGGCTGACTTTCTGACCCATGAAATCCTCCTATTCCTTTTCCCGGAGCGTCACGCCGATGTGGCTGCTTCTTTTCAAGATCGGGAAGGCGCGGCCCTGCGAGCCCGCCCTCCAACGCTTCATCGTCGGGCCTTTGTGCGCATACACTTCCGCGACGAACAGGTTGTCGGGATTCATCTTGTGGTTTTCCTCCGCGTTGGCGGCCGCCGACTTGACGACCTTCTCCACGACTTCCGCGCCCTTTCCGGACGTGAACTTCAGGATGTCGAGCGCCTCCGCGAGATCCTTGCCGCGAATCAGCTTCACGACCGGCTGCAGCTTGATCGGAGACATCCTGACATATTTGGCAATCGCTCTTGCTTCCATAATAATGCCTTACTCCCTTCCTACTCCGCCGCGTCCGCCGGGGCTTCCGCCGCAGGCGCCGCTTCCGCAGCCGCCGCGCCGCCCTCCGGCGCCGCTTCGCCCGTCGTGCTCGTCACGGCATCGAAGTCGATCTTCGCCGCCGCGCCGCCGCCGGTCCTGCGGACCTTCGCGCTCTTGTCGGCGCCGTGCCCGCGGTATGTCCGCGTCGGCGCGAACTCGCCGAGCCGGTGGCCGACCATGTCCTCGGTGATGTAGACCGGCACATGCCGCCGCCCGTCGTGGACCGCGATCGTGTGCCCCACGAAATCCGGAAAGATCGTGGACGCGCGCGACCAGGTCCTCAGGATGCGCTTTTGGTTCTTCGCGTTGAGCTGCTGCACCAGGGCCAGCAGTTTCGGTTCCACGAAGGGGCCTTTTTTCAGTGATCTACCCATGCTCTGTATGTCCTCCTACGAACTACTTCTTGCCTCTGCGCTTGACAATATACTTATCCGACGGCTTGTTTTTCTTGCGCGTCTTGTACCCGAGCGCCGGCTTGCCCCAAGGCGTGACCGGACCCGTGCGGCCGATGCCGGCCTTGCCCTCGCCGCCGCCGTGCGGGTGGTCGTTCGGGTTCATGACCGAGCCGCGCACCGTCGGGCGGATGCCCATATGCCGCTTGCGGCCGGCCTTGCCGAGCTTGATGATGCCGTGCTCGTTGTTGCCGACAACGCCGATCGTCGCCTTGCACTCGATGCGCACCATGCGCACTTCGCCCGAAGGCAGCTTGACCTGCGCGTAATTCCCTTCCTTCGCCATGAGCTGCGCGCTCGTCCCCGCCGACCGCGCCATCTGCGCGCCCTTGCCGGGCTTGAGCTCCACGTTGTGGATGACCGTGCCGAGCGGAATCGCCGACAGCGGCAGGCAGTTGCCGGGCATGATGTCCGCGTCCGGCCCGCTCATGATCGTGTCGCCGACCTTCAGCAGCAGCGGCGCGATGATGTAACGCTTCTCACCGTCCGCGTAGAAGATGAGCGCGATGTTGGCGCTGCGCCCGGGATCGTACTCGATCGCCTTGACCTTGCCGGGCACGCCGTCCTTGTCGCGCTTGAAGTCGACGATGCGGTATTTCAGGCGATAACCGCCGCCGCGGTGCCGCACGGTGATCTTGCCGCGCACGTTGCGCCCCGCATGTTTCTTCAGCGTCTTGGTGAGACTGCGCTCCGGTTTCGTCTTCGTTATTTCCTCAAAGGTCGAGACCGTCATGCCGCGCAGTCCGGGGGTCGTCGGGTTGTATTTTTTGATTCCCATTTTGTCCTCTTGCTCCTATATTCCCGTGGCTACAAGCTCTGGAAGAACTCGATTTCCTTGCTGTTTTGCGTGAGGGTCACGATGGCCTTTTTGCTCGCCGCCGTGTAACCGACGTTGCGGCCCTGGCGCTTTTTCTTGCCCGGCACGTTCATGATGTTGACCTTGCTGATTTCGATGCCGAAGATCTGCTCGAGCGCCTGCTTGACCTGCGTCTTGTTTGCGTCGGTGTGCACCTTGAACGTGTACTTGCGCTCCTGCGCGTCGTCCATGCTGCGCTCCGAAATGACGGGCTTGATGATGATGTCGTACGGGGTCGCCAAATTGCTCATGCGGAATACACCTCCTCGATCTTGCCCACCGCGTCCTTCGTCACGATGAAGCTCGTGTAGTTGAGGATCTCGTAGACGTTCATGCGGCCGACGTACGTCGTCTCGACGCCCGGGATGTTGCTCGCGGACTTCACGACGCCCTCGTCCTTCTCGGCCGTGACGATGAGCGCCTTCTTCGCGGCGCCCGCGTTTTTCAGGAAGGAGACCATCTCCTTCGTCTTCGGCGCCTCAAAGCTGAGCGCGTCAACCACGATGATTTCCTCGTCCTGCACCTTCGCGGAGAGGACGCTCTTCATCGCGAGCCGCTTCACTTTCTTGGGGATGGAATAACGGTAGTCGCGCGGCTTCGGCGCAAACACGATGCCGCCGCCGACGTGGTTCGGCGCCACGGACGAGCCCTGGCGGGCGCGGCCTGTCCCCTTCTGGCGGAACGGCTTCTTGCCGCCGCCCCGCACCTCGCTGCGCGTCTTTGCGGACTGCGTGCCCTGGCGCTGGTTTGCGAGGTAGTTTTTCACCGTGTCGTGCACGGCGTATTCGTTGGGCTCGATGCCGAAGATCTCGTCCTTGAGCTCGATCTGGCCGGCGTCCTCGCCCTGCATGTTGATGACTTTTACGGTTGCCATTCTGCTCTGCCTCCCCTCTTAATTTTCCGGCTGCCCTTTGACGGCAGCGCGGACGCGCACGATGCCGCCGCGCGCGCCGGGGACGGCGCCTTTGACGAGCAACAGGTTGCGTTCCGGAATGATTTTGACGAGTTCGAGGTTTTGCACGGTGACGGTGTCGCGTCCCATGCGGCCCGGGCCTTTGTTGCCCTTGAAGACGCGGGACGGATACGTACCCGCGGCGAGCGCGCCGGCGAGCCTCTTGTGCTTGGAGCCGTGGCTCATGGGGCCCCTGTGGTGGCCGTGGCGCTTGATGTTGCCCTGCGTGCCCTTGCCCTTGCTCGTGCCCGTCACGTCGATGAGCTTGCCCTCTTCAAAGTCCGCGACCGTGATCTCCTGGCCGGGCTCGTACGCCTCGCCCTCTTCCAGGCGGATTTCCGCGAGCTTCTTGAACAGCGGGCTGCCCCATTTCTCGAAATGCCCCTTGAGGGGTTTCGTCGCGCGGCTTTCCTTCTGCGGCGCGTAGCCGACCTGCACGGCGTCGTAGCCGTCCGTCTCCTTCGTCTTGATCTGCACGACCTTGTTGGGGGTCGCTTCGATGACCGTGACGGGGACGACGACCCCTTCCTCCGTGAAGACCTGCGTCATGCCGATTTTCTTTCCGATGATTGTCTTCATATTGAATACTCCTACAATTTGATCTCGATGTCGACGCCGGCCGCAAGGTCGAGGTTCATCATCGCATCCATCGTCTTCGGCGTCGCCTGCGTCAGCACGATCAGCCGCTTGTGCGTGCGCTGCTCGAACTGCTCGCGGCTGTCCTTGTATTTGTGCGGCGCGCGGATGACCGTCACGACCTCTTTCTCGGTCGGGAGCGGCACCGGTCCGGACACCACGGCCCCGTTGTTCTTCGCCGTGTTGATGATGTCCGCCGCAGCCTTGTCGAGCACCTCCGGCTCGTAGGCTTTCAGTTTGATCCGTATCTTTTGCGTATCAGCCATGTTGTTTCCTCGTTTCTCCACAAAAAAACGCGCCCGATTTTGCGCGAGCATTGGCTATTATATTATTGAAAAATGGGGATTGCAAGCGTTTTTTGCAATTTTTTTTGAAAAAAGTTCGACAGATACAGAAAAATTATTGAAATTTCAATGATGATTGTGGCGATATTGCGCACACGCTACCACGCGTATCATGATGGTTCAATTCAGCGATGTGAGCAGAGGATGAGCCCCGCTGCCTACGCCTCCGTGAACGAAAACCGCTGGCGCAGGCCGGCCTTCTCCACGTCGAAGACGATGGTGCCGTCCGGCGCGGCCGTCTCCTCCACGACGGCCTCGGGGTCGTCGAGATAGATGCGGACGAACGCGCGGACGTCGTCCGTCTCGACGGTGCGGATGTCAACGTCGCGCATCTGGTTGCCCGAGCAGTTGTTGAAGATTTCGCGTATCATTTCGTATTCCATGATGGGAACAGTATATCATGGCGACGCAACCACGCCCGCCATCCGCGCGAACGTGACGGGGGTGATAGGGAACGGTAGATTTTCGAAAGGGGGCGCAATCGTGTATACTTGTACTATGAGCTTTGACTTGGCGCAACTGAATAGCTACCGCGAGGGCAACCGCCTCGAAGCCAAGAAAGCCAAAGGCGGGCTGCCCGATAGCATCTGGGAGACCTATTCGTCCTTTGCGAACACAAACGGCGGCGTGATCCTCCTCGGCGTGGATGAAAAGGCCGACGGGTCGCTCACGTCGATAAAGCTTGACGATCCCGAGAAACTTGTCAAGCAATTCTGGGACAATGCCAACAATCCGCAGAAAGTGAGCGCCAACATCCTTGCCGACAAGGATGTCAGTATCGTCGAGGCCATGGGAAACCGAATCATCCGTATCAATGTGCCGCGCGCCGATCGCCACGACAAGCCGGTTTACGTTGGCCCCGATCCGTTCAAAGGGTCGTATCGGCGCAACGGCGAAGGGGACTATCATTGCATTCGGACAGAGGTTGCCAATATGTATCGTGACCAGTCTGACGATTCGATGGACAGACGCATTGTGGAAAACATGAACCCCGATGTCTTCGACTACGAAACCATCAAACGCTACAGAACAAGACTGGACAGCGAAAGGGAGGATCATGTGTGGAAAGAGCTCCCGCATGAAGACTTCCTGCTTAGAATAGGCGCTCTCGGTCACGATGATGACGGCGTACTGCATCCGACTGTCGCTGGGTTGCTGATGTTTGGGCAGGCTTGGAGAATCACGCATGAGTTCGGCAACTACTTCCTTGATTATCAGGAAAACGACGGCACGAATGACCGGTGGACAGATCGCTTCATCTCCAGTTCGGGAGACTGGAGCGGCAATCTCTACGACTTTTACCGCCGCGTCATCAATCGCCTTTCCCAAGTTGTCAAAGTGCCGTTCAAGCTTGATGCGTCGGCGACGAGAATTGACGAAACGCCAGTACACAAAGCGCTCAGAGAGGCGCTTGCCAACGCCTTGATCAACATGAGTCCGTACGACACGCAGGGTCTCGTCGTGCGAAACTGGCCAGGCATCATCACAATCGAAAACCCCGGCGCGTTTCGTATACCGCTTGAAACGGCCATGCACGGCGGGCGCTCCGACCCCCGCAATACCACGCTGTTCACGATGTTCAACCTCGTGGGCGTCGGAGAACGCGCAGGAAGCGGAATCCCAAACATTTTCCGCGTATGGGCCGACCAAAACTGGGAGAGACCTGTGTATTCGGAGGAATTCAATCCCGACCGGACGATTCTGAAGCTGCCTATGAAAATGCCTTCCGCAAGCAACCTTGTTGAAAACCTTGTTGAAAACCTTGTTGAAACCTTGTCGAAAAAACAAGCGGAGGTTGTGGCGATTATTGCAGATCGCCCTGATATTTCAACGAGAGAAATTGGAGAGCGGATTGGAATCACGCAGCAAGCCGCAGCAGAGAGAATTCGCACACTCACAAAAAAGGGCGTCCTTCGTCGCGTTGGCCCCGACAAGGGCGGCTACTGGGAAATCATCGGTGGCGGCTCGCATAGCGATAATGAAAAACCCTAAAGAGAACGGCTCATCATTCGATGATTTTCGGGGGAATAATGCAACTTTCGCTGTAGCAATTTGACCAATATGCGTCTATATCATCTATGCCAAAGATCGATAAAACCCCTGCTGACTTCGACGGCATCTTCCACTTGAATGGACG
>JAISTF010000230.1 GCA_031272745.1 Eubacteriales Family XIII. Incertae Sedis bacterium | reverse complement strand
ACGCCTTGATCTCCTCGTACCCCTCGGCCGACAGGTTGCTCACGTTGCAGCGCCCGTTGCCCGTCGCGAGCAGCTTGCGCCCGCACTCTTCCTTCGCTTCCAACAGCAGCAGCGACCCTGCGCCCGCGCGCCGCAGATACGTAACAGCAGCGGCGAGGCCCGACGCCCCGCCGCCGATGATGATTGCGTCAAACTCCCGCGCGGCAGCCATGCAGCACCTGCATTATTTCTTCAAATCCGCCTCGAGCACCGCGAGGCCGAACTGCTTGCCGTACGCGGCCGCTTCCGCGAGCTGCGCCTCGTCCGGCTTGAACCGGAAGCGCAGGCCTTCGCCGACGAGGTTGGCCTTCACCTGCTTCAGCCGTTCGACGATGTGCGGCACGCCTTCGCCGCTCCAGCCGTAGGAGCCGAAGCAGCCCGCGAGCTTGCCGCCGACTTCCTTCGCGCTCAGCCGCGTCGCGATGTCCCAGATGGGCGGCAGCGCCTCGCCGACGATCGTCGGCGTCCCAAGCAGGAAGCCGTCCGCGCGGCCGATCGCGCCGAGCACCTCGGCGGAGTCCGAGTAGACCATATCGTAAAATTTCACGTCGATGTCGCCGGCCTGCTGGATGCCTTCCTTGATCGCGTCGGCGATCTTCTTCGTGTAGCCGTAGGCCGAGACGTAGGGGATGACGACGGTCTTCTTCTCATACTTCGTCTTCGCGGCCGCCCACGAGCGGTAGAGGTCGATCATCTCGCGCGGGTTGTTCGTGAGCACGGGGCCGTGGCCGTTGGCGACGATGCGGATGTCGAGATCCCGAATCTTGTCGCACGCGCGCACGACGTCCTCCTTGAACGGCCCCATGATGTTGTCGAAGTAGTAGATCGTCGTCTTCATGAGCGCCTCTTTGTCGATGTGCTCGTCGTTGACGACGCCCTCATAGGAGTAATGCGCGCCGAACGCGTCGCAGGTCACGAGGATGCCTTCCTCGGGGATGTACGTGAACATCGTGTCCGGCCAGTGCAGGTTCGGCGCCGTGATGAAGCGCAGCGTCCGCCCGCCGATGTCGACCGCGTCGCCGTCCTTCACGGCCTGCCCGTTGAATTCGCGGTTTGTGACTTCCTTCAGGAAATTCATCGCGCCCATCGTGCCGAGAATCTGCATGTCGGGATTGAGGTCAAGCATCCGCTCGATCGTCCCCGTGTGGTCCGGCTCCGTATGGTCGACGACGAGGATGTCGATGTCCGTGACCGGACAGACCTCCTCGATCTTCTTGATGTAAATGTCGTAGAATGGCTCCTTCGCCGCCTCAAACAGCACCGTCTTCTCCGCGCCTTTGAGGATGTAGCTGTTGTAGCTCGTGCCGTGGTCCGTGTGCATCACGATGTCGAACACGCGCAGGTCGGGGTCGAGATTGCCGACCCACCAGAAATCGTCCGTCAATTGTTTCGATAGCATATCTGCCTCCTTTGTTCATCACGCCTCTTCATAGTAGCACGAAAGCCGTGAGAACGCAAAAAGCCGGCGCTATATATGCTTCTTGATGAACTCCCCGACCATGTCCAACGCCTCGTCGCAGTCAAACCCGAGGAACCCGTGGTTTGCGTGATCGAGCTTGATGAAGGTGACGTCCTTCCCAAGCTCCCGCATTTTTTGGAATAACATGCAGCTCTGTTGGAACGGGACGAGCATGTCGCGCCCGCCGTGCATGATGAGCAGCGGCGGCGTGGCCTTGTCCGCGCGCAGATAGTTCATCGGCACGGTCCTCTCCGCGATTTCCGGATGTTCCAACACATTCAACCGCCCGATCTCAAACCCTTCCGGGCTGTCCGGCGCGCTGTGGTCCTGGGCGCTCGGCGCGCAGTTCATCTTCGCGAAGTCCGTCGGCGCGAACCAGTCGACTAAGCAGTTCACGGACGCGGAATACTCGCGGTACAAATCCGTATCCGGCTCGTCGTCGCCCGTGAAACCGGCCATGAGGATCGTGTGCCCGCCCGACGATGCGCCCCACAGCGCAATGCGCTCCGAATCCAAGCGGTACTCCGAGGCGTTTTTCTTGAGGTAGCGGATGGCCGTCTTGCAGTCCTGCATCTGCGCAGGGAACGGCGCGACTTCGCTCGGGCGGTATTCCACCGCCGCCACGACATAGCCGCGCGCCGCCATGCGGATGCACAGATTTGCGGACAGAAACATCTGCTGCTTGTGAAACGCGGAGCCCGGGACGTACACGATCAGGGGGCGAAGCTGTTTCCCCGCCTCTTCGAACGCCGCAAAAAACGGCGGCACCGTCGGCTCATAGACATGCACATGAAGCGGCACGCCGTCCCGCTCGGCGTACACCGCGATCCTGCAGTCCACCGCCGGCCCGAACGTGTCGCGCAATCCGTCCACGACGACGCAGCCTTCCGGTACCGCGTCGTCGTGGGGGAATTCCGCCGGGTCCGTGACCGGAACAGGCGGGATGTATTGAAGTTCTTCGCGTTCCACTTATTTGAGGGTGGCTTTGCCGCCGGCTTCCTCGATCTGCTTCGCGATGGCTTCGGCCTCCGCCTTCTCGACGCCTTCCTTGATGGGCGAGGGGGCGCCGTCGACGAGGTCCTTGGCTTCCTTCAGGCCGAGGCCCGTGATCTCGCGGACGACCTTGATGACCTTGACCTTCTCCGCGCCGATCTCGGTGAGCTCGACCGTGTAGTCGCTCTTTTCCTCTTCGGCAGCCGCGCCGCCGGCCGCGCCCGCCGCGCCGGCGACCATCACGGGTGCCGCCGCCGAAACGCCGAATTCCTCTTCGCACGCCTTGACGAGTTCGTTGATTTCAAGGACGGTCGCGCCCTTGATTTCGTCGATGATTTTTTGGATGTCCATTTTCTATGTTCCTTTCTAAATAATAATCATGCTTCGGCAGGAGCCTCTTCGGCTTCCTCTGCTGCTTCTTCCGCAGGTGCTGCTTCTTCTGTTTCCGCAGGGGCCGCCTCTTCCGCCGGAGCGTCTTCCTCGGCGGGGGCTTCCGCTGCCGCGTCTTCCGCAGGCGCCGCTTCCTCAGCAGGCGCTTCCGCTGCCGCTTCTTCCGCCGCAGGCGCTGCTTCCTCGGCGGGGGCTTCTGCCGGAGCGTCTTCCGCCGCAGGTGCCGACGCAGCCGCGCCGCCCTCGCCCTGCGCGTCGGCGATGGCCGCAAACGTGCGGACCAGCTTGCCGATGGGGCTCTGGATGCTGCCGAGGAACCGCCCGATCAGGATGTCCCGCGAAGGGATCGTCGCGATCTGCTTGATGCCTTCCGCGTCGTAGAACGTACCGTCGACGATGCCCGCCTTGAAGGACATCTTCTTGTACTCCTTCATGACGCCGTCGAGCACGCGCGCCGGCGCCGTCGCGTCTTCCGCGCCGAACGCAAACGCGCTGGGCCCGTCGAGCACGTCGGCGAGCTGCTCGTTCGCCGTCCCCGCGATTGCGCGCTTCATCAGCGTGTTTTTGTAGACCTTGTAGTCCACGCCCGCCTCGCGCAGCTTATTGCGCATGGCGCTCGCCTGCTCGACGGTGGTGCCGATGTAGTCGATCACGACGACGGAGCTGGCGCCCTCGAGCTTGCCCTTGATCTCGGCGACGACCGCCTCCGACTCTTGCAAATGTTGTTGTGATGGCATAACTTCTCCTTTCCGGCCGATAAAATCGGCCTATTTGTTTCCGCAAACAGGCCGATGGAAGCTTTCGCTTTCGGTGAGCCTCGGCGGGACTTATGGGTGCGCCCGCTGTCTACGGTTCTTGATAAATTCAGTTGTTACCCAGCTTTGCCGGGTTCACCTTGATCCCGGGGCCCATGGTCGAGGCGACCGTGACGCTCCGGAGATACTGTCCTTTTGCCGCTGCGGGCTTCGCCTTGACGACCGCGTCGACGAGGGCGCCGAAATTGTCCGCGAGCTTTTCCGGGCCGAACGACACCTTGCCGATCGGCGTATGGATGATGTTGGTCTTGTCGAGGCGGTACTCGACCTTACCGGCTTTGATGTCCTCGAGCGCTTTCGCGATGTCCATCGTGACCGTGCCCGACTTCGGGTTCGGCATCAGCCCCTTCGGGCCGAGAATCTTGCCGAGCTTGCCGACGACGCCCATCATGTCCGGCGTCGCGACGACGACGTCGAAGTCGAACCAGCTTTCCTTCTGGATCTTGTCCGCGAGCTCCTCCGCGCCGACGTAGTCCGCGCCGGCTTCCTTCGCCTCGGCCTCTTTCGGGCCCTTCGCGAAGACGAGCACGCGCTGCGATTTGCCCGTGCCGTGCGGCAGGACGATCGCGCCGCGCACCTGCTGGTCCGCGTGCCGCCCGTCGACGCCGAGCTTCAGATGCACCTCGACGGTCTCGTCGAATTTGGCGGGCGCGGTCTTGATCACGAGATCGAGCGCGTCCTCCGTGTCGTAGAGAGTCTGCCGCTCGACGAGGGCGGCCTTCTCCCTGTAATTCTTACTTCTCTTCGGCATTGTCCATGTCCTCCTGTGGTTCTGACGGCCGTAGCCTCCCACGCACTAACCTTCTACGGTGATCCCCATACTCCGCGCCGTGCCGCGAATCATCGCGGCGGCCGCTTCCACTGTGTTTGCGTTCAAATCGGGCATCTTTGTCTTCGCGATTTCCTCGACCTGCGCCGCCGTGACCGTCGCCACCTTGCGGCGGTTCGGCTCGCCGGACCCGCTCGTCACGCCGGCTGCCTTTTTCAGCATCTCGGCCGCGGGCGGCGTCTTCGTGATGAAGCTGAACGACCGGTCGGCGTACACCGTGATGACGACCGGAATGATCGTGCCCGCCTGGTCCTGCGTCTTCGCGTTGAACTGCTTGCAGAAGTCCATGATGTTGACGCCCTTCTGGCCGAGCGCGGGGCCCACGGGGGGCGCCGGGTTCGCGCCGCCGGCGGGGATTTGCAGCTTGATATATCCGTCTATCTTCTTTGCCATCTCTCACATACCTCCTTTCCGAAAGGATTTTGTCAGATCAGATCTGCTCGATCTGGTCATACACCAATTCCACGGACGTGTCGCGCCCGAACATCGAGATGCGCGCCTTCAGCGTCTCCTTGTCCGGATTGACCTCCTCGACGACGCCCGTGACGCCCTCGAACGGCCCGTTGATCACTTTCACGCTGTCGCCGACGTGGATGTCGAGCTCGATGTAGACCTTCTCGATCCCCATGCGGCGCACTTCTTCCTTCGTCAGCGGCACCGGCTCGATGCCGTGCCCGACAAAGCCCGTGACCCCTTGCGTGTTGCGCACGAGGTACCACGACTCGTTGTCGACCTTCATCTTGATGAGCACATAACCCGCAAACGTCTTGCGCGTCTTGAGTTTGCGCTGCCCGTCCTTGATCTCGACATAGTCCTCCATCGGGACGATGACCTTGAGAATCTTGTCCTTCAGGTGGCTCTCCTCGCTCGAGTTCTCGACGAGCTTTTCGATGTTTTGCTTGACCTTCTGCTCGTGCCCCGAATACGTATGGATCACATACCAGCGCGGCGCCTCTTTGTCGCTGTCGTCGTAGACGTCGTCCTCCGCGTCCTGCGCGAAGACGCTGCGATCGTCCATGCTTTCTTTTTTAATAACTTCATCCGCCATGGCTGCCATTCCGTCAATTCATCGAAATATCGAACACTTCGCGGATGATGGCGAGGAAGCCCGAGTCCACGCCCCAGAGAAACAGCCCGAAAAACGCGCACGCGATGAACACGACGACCGTGTAGGACACGAGCTCCTTGCGCGTCGGCCACACGACCTTGCGCGTCTCGATGCGCACGCCGCGGAAATACTCCGCAAGCCCGCCGCGCTTCTTCTCCTGTTGCTGCGGCTGCGCCGGCGCGCTCTTCGGCGCGGCCTTCTTCGCGGCGGCCTGTTCGTTCTTCTGCCGCTGCACACCGCGCGCGAGCGCGGATTTCGCCTTTTCCTTGGAATCCTTCTGCGCCGCCTCCGGCATCGTCGCCTTCTGGCGCTCCTTCAGCCGCGCGCGGGATTTGTCCTTGACCTTGTCAGCCATGACGCCCCTACCTCGTTTCCTTATGAAGCGTCTCCCGACGGCAGAAGCGACAGTATTTCTTCAGCTCCAACCGCTCCGGGTCGTTCTTCTTGTTCTTCATCGTGTCGTAATTCCGCTGCTTGCACTCCGTGCACTCCAGGGTCACCTTGACTCTCATTTCACGCCTCCGACTTCACTACAATCTAAAAGCTGTCTTACGCACTTTTTCATAAGACAGCCTAAATAGAATAGCACCCGCCCCCGCCCCTGTCAACATGTATTTTTTTCCATAGGAAGATGCGTTTTCACGAAAAATCATCCTTGGGATGATATACAAGCGGCGTTTTTTCGGCTACGATGAACGCGTGCACGACCGGATCGCCGGCATGTTGCGGCGCGCGTGTACACCGGGATTGAAGTAGAAAGGTGGATCATCATGGCCGATTTGCGCAAACTGACGGTG
>JAISTF010000213.1 GCA_031272745.1 Eubacteriales Family XIII. Incertae Sedis bacterium | reverse complement strand
AGTTTTGCGGAATGAATACGCATCGGCGACACTCCCGATCCGGACATTTCGGGCGCATCCCGAAACGGTTCGGGCGCCCGCTAAATATCCAAATAAGAATCCGCGTACAACACGCGGTTGAGTATCACCTCGCTGGTCTTGACCGTATCCAACAACTCCTTGTCGAGCGGATTCATGATCGCCGAGGTCAACCCGCTCTCGATGGACATCGCGCAGAGCGTGCGGTCCACGATTGGGCGGACGTGCGCCGGCATCCCGTTGCTCGCGTTGGAGAGCCCGCAGGTCGACTTCAGCCCCATCTCCTTCAGAATTCGCAGGAACTCCAGGAACTCCTCCTGCTTCTCCTGCATCCCCTTGATGACGAGCGTAAGCGGATCAAACCACACATCCTCCGACGGGTCGAGGCCCGCTTCCATCGCGTGCTCGAGGATCGTCTGGAGATACTCGTTGCGCTCGTCGTTGTCGCGCGGCACGCCCTTCTTCATGAGTAGCCCGATGCAGATCGCGCCGTATTCCGCCGCCAAATCCAGATTCGACAGCCGGTCGCCGGCGTCCGCCGAGTTCACGATCGCGCGCCCCTTCGCCGCGTTGTAGACTTCGAGCCCCGCGCGGATCGCGTGCGCGTTCGCCGTGTCGAGCACGAGCGGCGGGTTGTCGAGCGCATCCTGGATCGCCTTGACCGCCCACGGCATGATCTCCGCGCCCTCTTTCTCGGCCGGCCCGATGTTCACATCGATGTAGTCCGCGCCCGCGTCGAGCTGCTCCTTCGCGCGGCGGATGATCGCCTCGGGGTTGCGCTCCGCGATCGCGTCCTTGATTTCCTGCGCGATCACATGGATCCGCTCCCCGATCACCACAAATTTGCTCATTTACGCATACCTCTCTTTCAAAAACTTCACCAGCGACACGGCCTCGTTCGGCCCGACCACGATGCTCCACCCCGGCAGCGCCTCTTCGAGCTCGCCTTTGAGGACCGCCACCTTGCCCGGGATCACGAGATCGCGGTTTGAAATCTTGCCTTCGATGTCCTGGTCCTTGATGAACCGCGCGATCGACCCCGCCGACAGCTTGCCCGCCGCCCACGCCGTGAGCACCGAATAGCCGCCCGCGTCCGGAATGAGCAGGTTCGTCGCCACGCCCGACCGCTCGATCTCGCCCGAGATGATGAAATACGTGAGCGCGAAATCCACGGTCAGCACGTTCGGCGAAGCCGCCACGCCGCCGTTGATCGGGTACACGCCCTCTTCGACCGTCATCGGCTTCTGCGGGTCCGTGTAGATGTTTTGCCGCAGCCCGTAGAGCGGCAGCGCCTGCGCGTACGTCATCTGCGACAGCACGACGATCGACCCGTACTTCAGCGTGAAGAGCGACGCGAGCGCCACTTCCTTGCGCGGGCACCCGCCCGCGAGCTTCGACACGTTGACGATGGTCGGGTAACCCATGCTGCGGTCGCCGTCCTTCAGCGCCGCGCGCCGGATCTGCACCGCATTCGCGAAAGCCGCCTTGACGGATGCCGCGCCCACGTCAATAACGAGATCCTTGTTCCCGGCCTCTTCGAGTGCCTTGACCGTGTCATAGATCGCGTCGAGCGACGGCCCCGTCACGCCGAGCAGCGCCCCCGCTGCCGTTGCCAACGCGCTCATCTCCTTGTAGTTGTCCGGCGTCGCGCCGTTCAAAATCGGCTTGCGCGCCTTCACGGATTCGAGCGCTTCCTTCGCCACGTCCGCATCCTGCACCTCGAGGATGATCGCGCGCCCGAAGTCTTCGGCCTTCTTCACGGCGTCCAAAAACGCCGCCTTGTCGCCCGTGTACTCCACGTTCACGGCGTCGACGACCATGCGCTCGCCGATGCGCTCGTAGTCGATCTTCTTCGCCTCCGCCAGCTTCGCGTCCGCGCTTTCGCCGGAAATCGTGATGGCATACGGCGGTTTCGAGACAAAGGTCTTGTCGTGGCGGAACAGCACCGTCTCGCCGCCGAGCGACAGCTCCGCATCGCCGACGCCGAATTTCAGCGCCTTCATCGGGGGCGCCGTCGCCTCGGAGAGCGAGGCGAGCGCGTCCGCGCTCATATGCGGGCACGCTTCGATCTGCGCCGTACCCTGCGCGACCTTCATCGCGAACGCCATGCACGTCGGGTTGCCGCATTCCTTGCAGTTCGTGCGGGGGGTCAGTTTGAAAATATCCAGTCCTTTGAGTGCCATTGTCGTTCCCCTCCTTTACTGAAGCTCGGCGATCAGGCCCGCGACGACCTTCACCGATTCCGGGTGCTTGAGGATGACGGCGTTGCTGCCCGACGCGAGGCACGAAACCGCCGTGGAAATCTCCATGTCGATGCCGCGCTCCTCGGTCGGCCCCCACTCGGGGAAATCCTCCTCGGAGACGACGGCTTCCTTCACGTTCCAGACTTCGCCGCCGACCGGCGTCACGATGGGCGCCTGCAGCATATCGTCGTTCTGCGAGAGGCCCGCGCCGCGGATGCGCTCCATCGCGGACGCGACGTATTCGAAACCGTAGCCCGCCGCCGCGACGCCGACGTGGTTCACGACGCTTTCGGACTTCACGCCCTGCTGGCTGATCATCACATTGAGCTGCTTCGCGAGGTTGATGTCGACGGCCGACTCCGCGGAAATCTTCTGCCCGTACGCGAGCACCGCGCCGACCGCGATGCCTTTGTAATTGTCCTCGACCGCGCTCATCAGCAGGACGTTTTTGCCTTCCAAAGCCTCGGCGACCTTGCCCAAGAGCTGGCCGTCCTTCTCCGCGTTGCCCGAGCCGTAGATGACGAGCGGCTTCGAGAGCGCCTCCGCCACTTCCTTGCACTTCGCGACGCTGTCCTCGACGGGCTCGTTGTCGCCGTTGGGATCCGCGCTCTTCAGCGTGAAACTGACGAACGACGCGCCCTCGGCCGATTCCGCGCGCTTCGCCACGTCGGCGAGGCTCTCCGCGCCCTCATAGAACGCGGCGATGCCGGGGATGTGCCGGTCGGGCCCCTTGTCGGAAAAGTCGATCCCGACGACGGGCGGGTTCTTGAATTCGGCGTCGAACGCGTACAGCGGGAACACGCTCTCCCCGCCGAGCGTCACCGCCTGATCGCCCGTCCCGATGGTGACTTCCGCGACCTTCGCGGAGAACACCTGCGGATTTTTTGTGAATGCCATGCTACTCTACTCCTTTCATATCCCTCAAATCAACGGTTCCATCTCGAGCACAGGGTGCCCGTTTTCCGCCAAATAATCCATCATCGCCTCCGCGTCCTCCGTCACCGTCTCGTCCGCGATCTTGCTTGTGAAATCGTCGATGCCGTACAGCTCCTTCGCGGTCGCGTCGAGCTTCGGCCGCACGAGTTCCTTCAGCTCCTTCGGCATCCACACGATGCGCGCGGGGCCGCCCTCCGCCTTCATGAATTTCTTCGAGCTGATGAACTGCTTGCCGTGCCCCATGAAGCCCGGCGTCTGCACGCCGCCGCCCGTCATCGACGCCATCTCCGGAAAGCTCATGCCGAGCGGCGTCATGCCCTGGTGCTCGCGGTTCACGATGACCACGCCCTGCGAAAACGGCTCGATGCCGCAGATGCACTCGAAGCAGCCGCAGCTCGTCATCGGGTCGACCATGATCGAGTACAGCGTCACCTGTTCGAGGTTGCCGTGCGAGCTCTTCGCGACGCATTCGTTCACGTCCTCCCAGATGCCGATGTGCTCGTCGACGACGCGGTCCTTCGTGACGACCTGGCACGGCCCCGTCGGGTTGAGCTGGTTCGTGGCCTTCGCGTCGAGCCACGACACGGCGCCGCACAGTCCGAGGCGTTCCGGCGTGACGATGCAGACGTGCGACGGCGAAAACGACTGGCACAGAATGCAGTTATAGAAAACTTCGACCGTTTCGTCCGTCATCGTGCCGAGGCGCTCGTCGCGTTTGTCGTAGACCTTCTTGGCTTCCATGCGCGCTTCGTGCAGCTTCTCGGGGTCGGTGATGACCGTCACCTGGCATTTGTCCACGACGGCCTCGTACTCGCTCTTGATTTTTGCGTATAACACTTCGCCGATGTGCCGGAACCGGAAACCCGCGTCAAACGCGCCCTTGGCCACGCGGATGCGCAGCACGTCGCGCTGGCCCGTGTGCATGACGCCTTCGATGCAGTTGATGAAATTGTGGAAATTGCGCTCGAAGACAGGCTCGAAATCGCTCTGCATGTCTTTGCCGCAGACCTCGGCGATGACGCCGAAGCCGATCGCATCGCCCTCTTCGAACTCGTCGATGTCCTTGCCGATCAGCTCGATGCGGTGGTCTTCGATGAGGTGCGACTCGGCCGTGCGCACGAGCTCGAACGTGTCGTATTTGCTGCCGTCGATGTCGATGCGCATATCCTTCTTGCGCACGATCTCGCCCTCGAACGCCGTCGAAAACGCGACGGGGATGTCGATGTTCGTGATCTTGATCTTGATGTCGCGGGCTTCGAGCGAAGTCTCGATCCAGTCCTTCGTGTCCTTTTGAATCAAAATAGACTTCGGCACGCGCCACATATCCTTCTCGTCGTCCGTGATGACGGGGAAGCCCATCGCGATGGCGCCCGCGCCGCAGGCGACGACGATGTCCGTCACGGGGTCGAAGACGTTGACAAAGGCGTGGATGCGGTAATAGGTGTAGTCGTCGAATTCCCATTTGTCGCCGGGCTGCACCGCGCCGAAGATCATCGCCGCGCGGTAGACGAAGCTGATGATGTGCGCGACCTGCCAGATGTCGGGGCCGACCGCGACGACGCGCACGTTGAAACCGAAATTCATACCCTGCCGCTTCACCTGGTCGATGATGCCGCCGAGCAGGAAGACGAAGATGCCGCGCGTCTGGTAGCCCTTCACGAGCTCGACCGCTTCCTCGTCGGACGGCGCGGGATTGTAGATGACGACGAAGCCGGGGATGTCGTCCGTGACGAGCGGCACGCCGAGCTCGCGCACCTCCGCGTCGGACAGGTGGCCGTGGTACTCGCCCTTGTAGGGGTCGGGGTCCTTCGCGTATTTGCACGCCTCGATGACTTCGGCGGCCATGAACGTCCCTTTGCCCATGTTGAAGATGTTCGTGAGGCGCGGCTCGTGGACGTTCCACGTCTTTGCTTCCTCGAACGCGGCCTTGAGGTCGCCGAGGTTGTTCACGTTTTTCGCGAGGTAGGCGCTGATCGTCGCGAGCCCGTACGCCGTGTTCGGCATCGCGACGGGCGCGCTTTCGCCGAGCTCCGCGATCGTCTCGTCGAGCGCCTGCTGCGCGAGCGCGTACATCTCGTCCGCGCCGTCAAAAACCCTGTCAAATAACTTCTTCATTTCTTTCCTCCCTGCGCTGCATCCAATCTGCCCTTGATGGCTTCTATTTCTTTCGTCACGCCCTCGCCCGACTCAAACGGCGAGCCTTCGTTTTTGTCCGCGTCGATCACCTCGTCCGAGTACGAGATGAACCCGAGCAAATCGTCGCCCTCCGTGCGCTCCTCGATGAACCTGCGGTCCGCGTCCGAGCGCACCTTGTTGCCGACGACGTACACATGCTTCACGCCGAGGTCCGCCGCGAGCTTCTTGATCTTGTGGTAGGTCTGCAGGCTCCGCGCGCCCGGCTCCGTCACGACGATGAAGAAATCCACCATGCCCGCCGTGCCGCGCCCGAGGTGTTCGAGGCCCGCCTCCATGTCCATGATCACAAGGCTGTCGTCGCCCACGACGAGATGGCTGATGATGCGCTTCAGCATCACATGCTCCGGGCAGACGCAGCCGCCGCCGCCCGTCTCGACCGTGCCCATCACGAGCAGACGCACGCCGTTTTTCTCACGCGCATAACGGTCGGGGATGTCCTTCACCTCGGGATTGATCTTGAAGAACTTGCCGAAGCTGTCCTTCGTCGAACCCGTGCGCTCCGCGATGAGGTCCGTCATCTCGGAGATCGGCACGATCGCGGACAGCTCCGCTTCCGTGAAGCCGAGCGCGAGCCCGAGATTGCTGTCGGGGTCGACATCGACCGCGAGCACGGTCTTGCCCTCGCGCGCGTACAGCCCCGCGAGGATCGCGACTAGCGTCGTCTTGCCGACGCCCCCTTTGCCCGTGACCGCAATCTTCATGACAAGCGCCCCTTATATCCCGAGCGCATCGCGCTTCCTCTCGATCCCTTCGATGATCGACTTCACGAGCTCGTGCGGGTCCTTGTTGATGACATACCCCGCGCCGCAGATCGACCGCGTCCCCTGCGTGATGAGCTCCATCATCTGCTCCGAGCCCTTCACCTGCGGCTCGATGCCGAGGTAGACGTCGATGCCCGTCGCAACGACGTAGTTTGCGATGGCCACCGCCTTCTCGCTCATCCACTCGGGCGCACAGCCCACGATCGGCAGCTGCGTCGTCTCGATGCCCCAGTCCTTCGCGATGTACGTCACGAGCAGCATCATGCGGCTGATGTCGACGCACGCGCCCATATGCAGCACGGGCGGGATGCCGACGAGCGTGCAGACGCGCTTCAGCCCGTCGCCGCACAGCTCCTTCGCGTCCATGCGCAACAGGCCCGCCTTCGTCGCCGCCTGCGACGCGCAGCCGCTGCCGACGACGAGGATGTCGTTGGCCAGCAGCTCCTTCATGATTTCGATGTGCGAGTAGTCCGCGCGCACCTTCGGGTTGTTGCACCCGACCATCGCGACCGCGCCGCGGATGACGCCGCTCTTGATCGCGTCGATCGCGGGCTTGTACGAGCCGCGCGGGTCGTCCGCCAGATGGCTGTTTGTCACGCCGTCGAGCTCCTTGATGATCTGCACCGTCGGGTAGCCGACCGTCGCGGGCTGCGTGTGCGTCGGGATGAACATCTTGCTGCGGTCGCGGTTTTCGTAATTGTCAATCGCCTCGCGGACGAGCGCCTTCGCCTTGTCATACGCGTGCTCCGCGTCCTCCGCCGAAAACTCGACGTAGGTCGAGCCGGGGATGCGGCAGATCGGCGACGTCGTGATGAATTTCGTATGGAAACATTCCTGGAGCCGCCCGAGCGACGGAAAGATGCACTGCACGTCCACGGCCATCATCTCGACCGCGCCCGTCAGCAGCGCGTTCTCCTGCTGCAGGAAATTGCCCGCCATGCGCACGCCGTGGCGCATCGTCGCCTCGTTCGCCGTGCAGCACAGGCCCGCGATGTTGATGCCCGCCGCGCCCTTCTCCTTCGCGTAGTCGAGCAGTTCCTTGCTCTCGGCCGCGAGCACGATCATCTCGGAAAACGACGGGTCGTGCCCGTGGACGATGATGTTGACCTGGTTTTCCTCGAGCACGCCGAGGTTGCCCTCGCTGGACCGGACCGTCGGGGTCCCGAAGAGGATGTCCGTGAAGTCCGTGCCCATCATCGAGCCGCCCCACCCGTCGGCCATGCCGACGCGCAGGCTCTGCCGCACGAGGTATTCCGCGTCCGCCGTGTTGCCCATATTCGTCATATGCATCGACGTGGCGACCTCGCGGTCGATGGCCCGAGGCGCGATGCCTTCTTCCGCCCAGACCTTCTGCCGCTCCTCCGTCGCGCGCTCGAGATACCTGAGCGTGCCGAACGGCTTGCCGAATTCCATGAGCCCCGTCTCCGCGACGTCGTGCGCCACGTCGTAGATGTCGCGTCCCTCGGTCTCGATGCCCCATTCCTTCGCGTTCTCTATGAGCTTGCCTGGATCCTTGATCGTGTACGGCCCGTTCGGGCTCGCCTTGTGCAGGACGTGCGCGATCTCGCGGGCGTGGTCGCTGTGCGCCGCGCTGCCCGCCGCCGCCATCCGCAAATAATGCCGCCCCGCGATGGCGTGCGCGTCCGCCCCGCAGATGCCGTACTGCGCCTTCGGCGTCACGCGGCACGGCCCCATCGAGCAGATGCGGCAGCAGATGCCTTCCTCGCCGAATTTGCACTGCGGCTGCTGCGCGGCCTTGCGGTCCTCGTAGGTCTCGACGCAGAGCTCGCAGGCGATTTCCTTGAGCCTTGCGGTGTCGGCCTCCATCTCCTCGATGGTCGTGAACGGTTGCATCTCTTTCATAGTAGTTTCCTCTCTTCCAATAACTTCACCAATGCTGTTTTTGCCTTGCTGTCCTCGGGGAGCTCGCTTGTCGGCTTGCCGGCTGTGTCGTATTCGTAGACGAGCGGGTCCTGCGGGATGACGCCGGCGAGCGTCAGGTTGTGTTTTTGGATCTCTTCCTCGATGCCGGGGTCGAGCGCGCCGTCGGGGGCGCGGTTGACGATGAGCTTGACGCCGTCCGCCACCTTCATCTTCAATTCACGCGTGAGTTCCTCGATGCGCGCGGCTGCCTGGATGCCGCGCCGCGAGCAGTCGCTGACGATGAGGATGAGGTCGACGCCGGGCAGGATGCCGCGCGACAGGTGCTCCATGCCGGCCTCGTTGTCGACGACGACGTATTTGTAGTTGTTTGCGTATTTCGTCAGATGGGCCTGCAGGAGACCGTTCACGAAGCAGTAACAGCCCTTGCCCTGCGTGCGTCCCATGACGAGCAGGTCGTAGTCGTCCTCCTCCGTGATCGCGTCCGCGAAGGCCGCGTTCAGATAGTCCTGCTTCGTGGTCGTCGGCGCGATGGGCGAGTTTGGGTCGAACTCCGCGTTCACGATGTTTTCGCGCAGCTCGCCGAGCGTCTTCTCGACGGGTACGCCGAGCACTTCGTTGAGATTCGCGTTGGCGTCGGCGTCCACCGCAAGGATCGGCCCCTTGCCCGCATCCGCGAGGTAGCGTATGAGAAGGCCCGTCAGGGTCGTCTTTCCAGTCCCGCCTTTTCCCGTTATTGCAATCGTATACGCCATCTATTTCTCCACCAACTCCCGGCAAATGCCGACCGCCTCGTACGCGTTGTTGCTCCAGGCGTCCGCGCCCACGTAGGCGCAGACCTCCTCGTTCACGATGTTGCCGCCGATCACGACGCGCAAGTGTTTGCGCAGCCCCGCCGCGGTCAGTGCCGCCACCGTCTCCTTCATCGAATCCACGGCCGTCGACAGCAGCCCGCTGAGGCCGACGATCTCCGGCCGGTACCGCGCCGCCGCCTCGCAGAACGCCTGCGGCGGCTGGTCGATGCCGAGGTCGATGACGCGGAAGTTCGCCGCCTCGGCCATCGTTTTGAAAAGGTTCTTGCCGATGAAGTGGATGTCCCCCTCCACCGTGCCGAGGACCACCGTCCCCGCCGAGAAGTCCCCGGCGCCGAAGCCCAGCAGGGGCTTCAGCTTTTCGACCGCCCCCGCGAGCATCGAGCCCGCGAAGATCAGGTCGCCTACGAAATACCGTCCGTCGCCGAAGCGCTCGCCGACGATGTCCATGCCCTGCTGACAGGCCGCGAGCACCGCCCGCGCTTCCTCTTCCGTCGGCTGCGAAGCGAGGAAGCCGCCGAGCAGCGCGTTCACGCGCCCCTCGTCCATCTCCCCGACCGCCGTCCTCAGCCCCTCCAGATCCATCATCTTTGGGTGGGGGGTGTGGGCCTACTTTTTCGCCGGCCCGATGAGCCCTGCGCGGAACGCCGTCAGGTAGTTCATGCAAAACTCGTCGTGCCCGAGCAGCGCGTCCGTCGCGTACAGCGTCGCGCGCATATCCGCGCTCGTCGGGTCCATGATCGCGCTGTCCATGCCCGCACTCATCGCGAGCGCAAGGAACTGCGTGTTGATCGCCTTGCGGTACGGCATGCCGAAGCTGATGTTCGACAGGCCGCTCGTGATGTGGATCTCCGGCCACGCGCCCTTGATCTTGCGCACCGCCTCGTTGAACGAGAGCAGCGAGTCGCCCGTCGTCGCGAGCGTCGTCACGAGGGGGTCGATGAAGAGACGGTCCACTGCGATGCCGGCGGCCTGCGCCTTCTCCACGAGCGTCTGCGCGATCTGGAATTTCACCTCGGGGTCCGTCGGGATGCCGTTCTGGTCGCAGGTCAGCGCGACGACCTTCCAGTCCGTGTCCGCGATGACGGGGAAGATGGCTTCGCATTTGCCTTCCTCGCCCGACACCGAATTGATGACGCCCGGCTTCTTCGCGAGCGGCATCATCTCGAGCAGCACGCTCACGTCGCTGCTGTCGAGACAGAGCGGCGTGTCGACCGTGTCCTGCACGATGTCAATAAGCCATTTGATGGTCTCACGCTCGATCTCCGGCGCCGTGCCCGCGCACACGTCGAGAAAGTCCGCGCCGAACTCCGACTGGCTCTTCGCGATCTCGCGGATGTACGCCTCGTCCTTCGCCTCGATCGCCTGCAGCGTGCGGGGGATGAATCCGTTGATTTTTTCTCCGATGATGATCATGTCTTTCTCCTCGCCTCTCATATAAAGAATCCTACAAAACGCCAATCGTCCCGCTATGCGAAAACCATTGAGCAATTTGAATTATAGTCAGCCGATTCCGACAATACAATACTACCAAAAGACGCAGAATGAAACAACCCCATCCTACAAAATGTAGGATGGGGTACGGTCCATCGTTGTTCTCGGGCTTTGCAAACCTACTCCCGCTTCCCGAACGTATAGTTCCCGTCCGTGTACTCCACGTAGTACAGCGCGTACTCGAGGATGAAGTGACGCAAGCGGTTCGTGCCTTCCTCGAAGTAGACCTGATAGACCGCGTAGGCTTTCTCGTCGGACTCGAAGCGCGCCTTCTTCGCCCACGTCTCGTGGGTGTAGGCGTTGATGAGGTCGATCCACAGGCCGGAGCCCTCGATGGTCGTGTCCTGCGGGAAGTCTTCGGTGCCGGGCTCCTCGTCCTTGCCCGGCGGCGACGGCGGCGTCACGTCCGGTTCGTCGTCTTCCTCCGGCGTCTGCGGCTCTTCGATCTCAATCGCGGGGTCGCTTTCGTAGACCGGCGTGAGGGAGAGCTCCCAGACGGGGGCCTCGAAGTCGAAGCCGTCGAGCGGGTAGACGTCGCCGTCCTCGCCGGATTCGATGACGCTGACCGGGATGATCTTGTCGCCGGGGCTCACGTAGGCGGGCGTGGCCAGCGCCTCGTAGGTCTTCCCGCCGTCCCTGCTGACGAGCACGTTCGGCGCGGGCTCGCCCGTTGGGGCAAATTTGTGCGTGGCGGGCGACGCGACGCTGTAGCCCGCGGCGGCGGCTTTTTTGCTGTAGCCTTCCTCGTCGGCGTCCGTGTAGCCCATCGCCGCCGCGGTCTTCGGCCTGGCCGTGTTCGCATAGGCCGTGCTCTGGTATTCGGTCGAGTGCGCCCAGTACGTCGCCGCGCTTTCCACCGTGTATTCCGTGCCCTGCGCCTCGACCCGGTAGCCTTCGAAGGCATGGCCGTCCGCGTCCTGCTGGGCGGCGGCCACCGGCACCGTGAAGCTGCCGTAGACGGACGCCTCCTCCGTGTCCTCGGGCGCGGCGCCCTGGTCGGCGTAGGCGAGGTTTTTCCCCGCGATGCCGTCGCCGTTGGCGTCGTAGAGCATCGGCGTGCCGAGGTTCGCGACGTGGTAGCCGTCCTGGATGTGGTCGCCGCCCTCGAGCCGCACCTTGCTGCCGTCGCCGGCGACAATGTAGTCGTCCTTGTCCGAAGACGGCACGACGGTC
Source organism: Eubacteriales Family XIII. Incertae Sedis bacterium (assembly GCA_031272745.1). Classification (GTDB taxonomy): domain Bacteria; phylum Bacillota; class Clostridia; order Peptostreptococcales; family Anaerovoracaceae; genus WRFF01. Next base: position 8,209 of record JAISTF010000213.1, on the reverse strand, counting down.
TCCGCGCGCGACGTGTCCCATTTCCAGCCCTTCTCCCAGTTCGCGAGATTGAAGCCGTTCAGGGCATAGCTCGATCCGATGTACAGGCCGTTGTCCGCGTGGGCGTAGAGCCTGGCGATGTAGACGTTGATCCCCTCCATGTATGTATCGACGGAACCCCTGCCGGGATACGCGTTGAACCGTTCGTATATCGTCGTTTCGGCGGATTTCATCGCGAGCTGCTGGCCCACCGTGCGCAGGCGCGGGCCCGTGCGCACGAAGTTGAAATCGTTGGCGACGTAGCTGTCTAAATTGTGGGTGTAGTCGCCCTCGCCGTCGTTGTTGCTCGTCTGGTAGAAGTAGAGGTCGTGCGCCTGGATGCCGCCTGTGATGGGGTCGGTGTTGAGCGTGCCCGCGTTGGCCGTCGTGAGCGCCGCCTCTCCGAACGGCAGCGCCTCGTCCATGTCCGCCCCGCTGACGCTCTTGCCCGTATAGGCGACCGTGCCCATATACCCGGTCTCTTCGGACGTCCAGGCACGGAGGGAGACATCGCCGGAGGCTTTGTAGAACTGCGTACCGACATCGTTTGATATATGGGCGATCTCCGACTGGTTGCCTGCCGGCAGGGGGTTTGCGCCTTCGGCGCCCTTGATCGCGAAATCGTCTCCGTTGCCGATCAGCCGGACGCTGGTCTCGTTGATCTTGTCCGTGTTCGTCGTGCCCACGTAGTCGTTGGAATACATCTCGGAGACGGCGCGCGTCAGGCCCGTGTACGGGGACGACGTGGGGCTCTCGATGGACTTCATCTTCACCGAGTACCAATACTGCGTGTCCTCGTACGGGTCCGCCGGGTCGCGGCCGTACTCGTCGACGACGCGCCCCTTCGCCGTGTCGGGCGCGATGTCCTGCGCGGGCGCGCCGCCTACCGTCACCTTGACGGTCGGCAGCAGGTCGCCGGCGCGCAGGTTCGTCATCTGCGAGAACTCGCTGTCCTCGGCCTTGACGTTCTTCGACGCGTACATCGCGGCGGTGGCCGCGGCCGCGGTGCTCGTCTGGTTGCCGAGCGGGTTGTTCAGCGTGCCGTTGATCGTGTATTTGTCGAAGGTGTCGTAATACGTCGCGTCGTAGCCGGTATTGTCGTAATTGTACATATTGGCGGACAGCGGATAGAAATAATGCTGCACCGGCTCCTGCTCGCGGCCCGCCGCGTAGGCGTAGCGCAGCTTCACGTCGTCCGCGACGTAGTAGACCTGCGTCTCCGAGGACGCATCGTAGCTCCCGCGGTCGCGCACGACGCCCGAGGCGTAGGACAGACCGCCTACCGAGACGCTCTGCGGGATGCCACCTTCCCAGCCCTTTGAGGCAAGGAGATTGGTCGTGCGGTTGATGATGTTGTAGCCGGCTATGTAGCCGAGCGCCGAGGCGCTGGGATACTTGACGTCGTTATTTGCGCTGGGTACGTTCACGTTGATGTAGTTGTATTTGGTTTGAGAGCCTTCGCCGATGTCCGCCGTCAGCGACGGGGAATCCGTCGTCTTTTGCGCACCCGAAAGCGCGTCCGCGGCCGATTCGCCGCCCATCCAGACCATGCCGTCCTTGTCCTGGCCGTCGGGGTCGTAGGCGTTGCCCAAGGGGCCGCGCCACCACATCGTCGGCAGCGAGCGGCTGTACCAGGCCAGCGAGTTCTGCGCGTACATCAGATTGCCGCCATAAGACAGATTGGCAAAGGCCTGCACCGCAGTCGGCAGCTGCGCCGCGGGCACGGCGGAAGACGCAAATCCGGGGATCAGCATATTCCCCGCACTCTGCGTCGCGCCGTAGGGCAGGCCGTGGCCGAAGACCCAGTTGCGCCGCCAGATCGTGTCGCTCCAGGCCGTGCCGGCGGCCGTCCCCATCGAGAGGGAGGCGGCGTTGCTGTTGCCGGACGCCTGCGACTGCGACGGCGTCGAGCCCTTGTAGTACAGGTTGGGGTATTTGTAGGACTGCGCGGCGCCGGCATAGTATTCCTGGCCGTAGGTGATGTCCGAGGGCTGCAGGCTCGCGGCATACGTGGTGCCTAAGAACGTCGTCGCGCTCCACCGCCCGAAGGCATCGGTCGGATCGGTGTAAGCCTTCTTCGCGTCGGAGGTGTTCCCCTTCATGATGCGCTGGTCGCCGAGATAGGACCAGTAGGAATCCGGCCAGCCGCCCGAATAGCCCCAGTTGTTCTGGTAGGTCGCGTAGACGGAGGCCTTGGCCGCGCTGTTGGCGGCGCCCGACCGCTCCGCAGCGGTCGAGCTCATCCAGCCCGTCTCGTCTCCGGCGTTCCACACCTGCATCGGCATGCCCGCCGCCGGGTCCCTGGCCTCGCTGCCCATATAGATCCAGTCCTGCGTGTAGAAGCCTACCGTGTAGCGATCCGCGTCGCCTTCGTCCGCGTCGCGCTTGGCGGCTTCGGGCGCGATCGTCACGCCCGGCTCGGCGGTCAGGTCGTCGGTGGCGACCGTGTTGGTCGTGCCGTTGCCGACGTTGGTCGCAATGGTGCTGGTGAACGTCGCATACGGGGCGTTGTAGATGGCGTTCAGGTTGCCGATCACGATGCCGCCGGTGAAGTATTTGTTCCAGTTGGCGATCCAGGCAGCGGAGTTGCTCACGCCGGTGGCAGAGCCGTCGCCTTTGCCGTAGAGCGTATTCACGATCGGGTTGCGGCCCGCGCTGGCATCGCCGTTCGTCACGGCGGCATCGTCGTTCAGGTTCGCGAAGCCCGCGCTGCGGTGGCCGAGCTGGGTCTTCTCGGCGGGGCTGGCCTCCATGGATGCCATGTCGACAGCGGATCCGCCGGTGACGGCAGAGGCGTCCTGCCAGCCCTTCGCCTTCGTGTAGTCCGTGTTGATCGACAGCGGCTGGTAGAACGGGTAGGCGCCGTCGTTCAGCGTCGGGGAGACGTCTCCGATCCAGCCCGTCGGGTTGGCCACGGCATTGTTGGCCGCGCTGTTGGTTGGCGTGACCGTGTATCCGCCTGCCGCGTTGTTCACCGGCGTATTGCCGTAGACGCTCGCCATATGGTAGGACGAAGACGCCGCGACCGCGCCTCCGCCGGTGACCGTCGTGCCGTAGCCGAAGGTCCAGTAGGTGCGCGAGCCGACGGGTGTGTATTGCGTGACGCGATTCTCGCCCTCGTCGTAGTCGAGCAGGACGCTCTGGATGCCCGGGCCGATGTCCGTGTTCGCGCCGAAATACTGCGCGACGTCAGCGATGTAGGACACGCCCTCGGCCGTGCCGCCGATCTTCGGGAAGGCGCCGTCGAAGCGCGGCAGCAGGTAGCGCGCCGCGTCCTTGACGAGCAGCGGCGTCTCACCGAGCGCGCGGCTGACGCGCGCCTCGGTGGTCGCGGTGGTGCTGTCGCCGGCTGCGGAGCCTGAGGACTCGGAGGAGAGCAGCTGGCGGTTTGCCGCCTCGGTGTTCAGAGTGTCCGCCGGGCTGTTCGCCAAATCATAAGTGGAACGGGACTGCGCGAAGAAGACTTGCGCGAGCACGGGGTCGTTCCAGTAGAGCGACGCGGTCGTACGCGTCGAGTTGCCGGTGGCCTCGGCGTTGGCGCTGTATTTGCCGCCGTAGTATTGCCGCCAGACGGGCTGCCAGACGTAGTTCGTGGCACCCTTCGTATTGGCCGCCGTCGCGGCGAAGCCGGTCTGGTAGTCCCCGAGGGCCGTCTCCCCGTCGGTCTCCGCGATGTTGCCGTCCGCGCCCGCCGCACCCAGCGTAAACGACCACGGGTGGAGCACCCAGTTGTTCAGGCCGCCGGGGAGGCCGCCGTCGTTGCCCGCGGCCTTCGTCATGACACCGTTTGCGTCCGCGCCGTTGCCCTCGGACATCGGAATCATGTATTTTTTTGAACTCGATGCGCCAGTCAGCCCGGTCTCGCTGCTGTCGATGTTCGTGCCGGTCTGGTACTCGGGCTTCAGCCCGTAGGTTTTCAACGGGCTTGCGGTGGTTCTACCAAAGACCGGACCGGCCGCGAACGGCTTGTCCGCCGCGTAGTTGAACATCTGCGCGGACGCGTCGGCCGTCGCCGCCGACGCGTGCATCTTGAAGATGCCGTTGCCGTTGACCTTCCAGTTCTCCGCCTGGCCGTCCGCCACAGCCCCCTCGTAAGTCGGGCGCACGTTCGACCCGAACAGCGGGCAGCCCCATTCATGGATGACCGCGCCCGTCATCAGCTCGGGGCCGTAGTGCGCGTCCCATTTGCCGTTGCGGTTCCAGTCCATGAACGGCTCGGTGTACGCGTCGTACTGCCTGTTCCCGTTGCCGTCCACATAGGCGGGGATCGTCTTGCCCGGGTTTGCCTCGATGTCCGCGAGCTCGTCGGTGATGTCGTAGCCGCCGACGACGATCCGGTCGCTGCCCACGGAGGATATCCATGTCTCGCCGGCAGCGGAGGGGTTCGATGTGCTGGTGCCCCGCGTCCACGCGTCGTATACGCCGTTTTCGTTGTCGTCGAGATACCAGCGGTCCGCGCCGTCGTCCTTCTTCTTCAGCCGGTTGATCTCCTTCAGCATCGCGGTCCAGGCGGCGTCGTCGGACGCGTCATAGACCTTGTCCGCGCCGAACGAGGTGAGCTCGTAGAAATACTGTGCGTTCACTGTCACGCCTAAGAACGGATCGCTCGTCGAAATGCCCGTCCGGTCCACGCCGTAGTAGGAAGCGCGGCCCGTGACGCGGTTCGGATTCCAGCTGGCGTAGTCGCCGGTCACAATGCGGAGCCACCAGTACCCGGCTTCGTCCGAATAGACGGTGTTGCCGTCGCCCTGCGTGGTCGCGACCTTCGGCTGCTCGGCGGGGTTGTCCCCATCGCCGTCCGCGTCGATCCACAGCTCGGCCTCGGAGAACTTCCCGTCGGCAGCAATGGCCGCGCCGACGCCATCGGATCCGCCCGGCACCGCGTGCGTCACCCTGCCCGTCAGATCAACGAAATTTGCGTCGTTGCCGGTATACTGCACCCATTTGGGGTATTCGTCCCCGCACGTCTCGGTGTCCGGACGCGTCGGCGAGCCCCACATCCACGAGTAGCTGCCGTAATAGCTCCACCACCCCTCGTCCACGCCGAGCGACGCGGCGGCCGCCTCCTGCGCGGTCGGGCTCGCCGAAAGCGACAAAATGCCCGTGCCTTCCTGCGGCACAGGCGTCCCTTCAAACGTGTATTTCGGCCCGCCCGTCGTCTCGTCGACGAGCGCTTCCTGCCCGATGGCGCCGTGCCCGTATTGTTCGGTTGCCCAGGCCTGCATCGCGCTCGCCGCGTCGTGCCCCTCCGCGATGAGCTTGCGCTCCTGCGCCTTCCCGATGTACCCCGTGAGCGACGGAATCGCAATGGCCGCCACGATCGCGACGATCACCAATACGATGATCACCTCCACGAGCGTGAACCCCTTCCGTCTCCGAATCAAAAATCGCGTCATCTCTGCCCCCTGCGAGTATTCTTGCCGATACGAATACTTACACTATACCCCAATGACGGCGATTCAAACAATTTTTGCGCGGACGCTCACCTCCCCGCTGCGCAGCACCTCGCGCCTTCCGTCCGAATAACAAACCGCAAGCCCGCCGTCGTCCGCAATGCCGACCACCGTCGCGGCAGTCGCTTCGTCCGTCCCCGCGCGAAAGACCGCGACCGGATCGCCCGCGTTCAAGGCGGAAAGCCCCCGATATGCTTCCAGGACCGCCATCCGGTCAAGGCCCGCTTGCCCTTCCGCCGATTGCGCGGCCTCTTCGCCGCATCCCCCGATCGAAAACACCTCGCGGATGAGCGCATCCTCGAACGCGTCCCGTTCCGCCGGCGAGAAATCCAACGCCCCCGCCACGCCGCGCAGCTCCGGCGGAAAATCCGCCTCGCGCAAGCCGATGTTCACGCCGATGCCGAGCACGACCGCCGCAAGCCCGTCCGCGCCGCCGACCCCTTCCGCGAGGATGCCGCAGACCTTGCGCCCGTCCACCATCACGTCGTTGACCCATTTGACGCGCGGCCCCGCGCCGGGCCGCACCGCCTCGATCGCGCGGCAGACGGCCACGGCCGCCGCGACCGTCGCAAACTCATGGCTCCCGGGCGGCAGGACGAAACTGGCATACAGGCTGTCCCCTTCCGGTGAAAAAAACGCGCGCCCGCGCCGCCCCTTGCCGGCCGTCTGCCGCCGCGCGATCACAACCGCCCCGAACGGCGCACCGCCGTCCGCCGCCGCCACCATCCGCTTCGCTTCCTCATTCGTGGAATCCAAACTCTCATAGCGATAGATCATACCGCTATGATACAATAAAACCAAAGCAAACGCTAAGCGCGACAGGAAAGGAGCCAACCATGCACGAAGGCCACGACCACAGCGGCGGCCACGGCCCAGACGCCGCGGACAAAACCGCCCTGCTCTTGCAGTTCACGCTCGAGCACAACCGCCAGCACGCACTGGAAATCCAAAACCTCGCGGACAAGCTAAGAGCCGCCGGCAAGGCCGAAGCCGCCGCCCTGCTCGAGGACGCGCTCCGCGACTACGAAACCGGCAACGAAAAATTCGCCCACGCCATCGAACACCTGTGACCCCGTGTCGACCCGAAACACGTAGGGGCGGGGCTTGCCCCGCCCGCTGTAGGGGCGGCATCCTGCCGCCCGCCGCCCGCAGAAAGGAGCCTGCCATGTGCCTGTCCACCGTCTACAAAGGAACCACCCCCACCGACGACGCCAAGCTCGCCGAGTACATCACCAACATTGAAATCGACGAAGCCGCCGGCACCGTCCGCCTCTACGACATCACCGGCGAGACCCGCGACTACAAAGCCCGCCTCCGCAGCGTCGACCTCATCAAAAACACCGCATTCCTCGACCTGACCCAATAGCCCCCGTTATTGCCCTACCCGCGCTCCTTTTCCAGCAGCTTGTACGACAGCAGCAGGTACCATTGGTCGGCGTCGCTGTCGAAGCGCATGCCGGTGATCTCTCGGATGCGGTCGAGGCGATAGAGGAAGGTCGAGCGATGGATGAACAGCTCCTTCGCGGCGCTGACCGCCCGCATATTGTTTTTCAGGTAGACGTACAGCGTGTGGTACAACTCTTGGCCGCGCTCTTCGTCGTAGGCGCGCAGCTTCAGCAGGCCGGGGTCGCAGATCATGCGCGCCGGCAGCTCCTCGGTGCAGCGTTCGAGGATGTACAGCTCCTTCACGTCGCCGAAGCGGTGCAGCCATTGGTAGGGTTTCAGGCGCGGGCCGAGCCGCCCCGCCACGCCGGCCTGCGTGTAGTGTTCCTTCAACAGGCCATACCCGCGGAACGTATTCGAAAGGCCGGCTTTCATATTGTTGTCCTGCAGGAAGCCCGTCAGCGCCTTCACGACGCCCGCGCCGTCGCCCTTCTCCCCCGCGCCCGCATCGCCCGACAGCGACAGGTTGAAAAACGCCGCGATGCTGTTTTCGTATTCAAAGATGCACGACTCCGGGAAGATCGCCGCGAGCCGGTCGCTCATGAACCGCATCGTGCGGTTGCGGTAGTCCGGCAGCTCCGCGCGGATCTGCGCGCACAGGATCTCGTGGGTCGGCAGCCAGCCCGACTCCGTGAGCCGCTGCTCGATGAACCCCTCGTCGCGCACCTCGCCGGAGAGCACGCCTTTCATGAGGAACGGCAGCGCCGCCGCTTCGCCCGCCTCATCGACGACGAAGCCGATCGCGAGCTGGATGTAGCCCGACAGGAATTCGAGCAGCGCCGCCGCGCTCGCGTGCAGCTCGCCGTCCATTTCGAGCACGAGCAGCCGGTACTGGAAGCGCCCTTGCTGGAAGATGTTCGTGTACAGCGCGTGCCGTCCGACGATCTGGAGCGGCACGACGCCCCCCTGGTCAACCGCGCCCGCGCCGCGCTCCGACATCATCATGTACGGGATGTTGTCGCGGTCCAAGATCGGTTCCAGCTTCGGGCTGCCCGCGTACTCCCGCGATACCGCGATGACGCTGAAATTGCTGTCCTGAAGGATGAGCGGGTTGCCCATCGCCCGCGTGCCCACGTCGATCATCCCCTGCACGTTGGACCCCGTGTTCAGCAGCCGCCGCAACTCGTCGCTCCACAAATCATAACGCTCGAACACGCGCTGCACCTGGTTGTGCAAATCGAACGGCCGCGCGCCCGCCGGCGCGGTGAACCCCCGCGCGAACCCACCGCTCAACCCCCCCGCCGAATTACCCCCCAGGGTCGCCCCCGCGCGCACCGTGGCATGCCCCCGCCCCG
>JAISTF010000188.1 GCA_031272745.1 Eubacteriales Family XIII. Incertae Sedis bacterium | reverse complement strand
AGCGGGTACCGGAACATGTCCTCCTCTTCGCCAGGCAGTACCTTGCCGTATTCGATGCCGGTGAGCGGCCAACCGTACGGCTCCGGCTCGGGCTCGGGCTCCACGGGTTCCTCGACGATGACCGGATCCGGAATGGGTGCCGGCTCGTCCGCCGATTCTTTTTCCCCGCACCCCGCGAGCAATCCCGCCGCGAACAATACCACGAGGAGTGCGGCGATGCCGGACTTCCCCCAGAACCGTCTGTTTTGTTTTTTCATGATTCCTATCTCTCCTCCACCGTCTCTACAAGCCTGCTGCGTTTGTCCTTACCCTAAGCACATACTATACCACAAGTTCGCTGAAACCGAGGTTAAAAACTTTTTACATCCGCGTGTACTCTTCCAGCGTGCGGTAGGCGGCTTCGGCGCCGGCTTTTTTCATGCGCAGCGCCATGAGGAAGGCGGCCGCGGTGTCGACGCAGGTCAGCACGGGCAGGCGGCGCTCGGTCGCGTAGCGGCGTACCTCGAAGCTGTCGGTCGTCGGGTCGTTCGCCACGTTGGGGACGTCGAGAAGGCAGGTGACGACGCCGTCCGCGACGAGCTGTTTCATCTGCTCCGCATCGGCTTCGTGCACCGGCGCAAACCCGTTATTCTCTAAAAATCCGCGGGTGCCGCCGTGCGAATACAGGGTGAATCCCTCGTCCACGTAGGCGCGCACGACGGCGAGCGAATCCTCGTTTTTGTCGGGGTCCTTCAGGCGGACGTAGAGACCCTCGCCGTCGCCCGTGGGGATGTGGACGCCGCTCGCGAGGAAGCCTTTGTAGCAGGCTTTTTCGTAGGAGACGTCGACGCCGAGCACCTCGCCCGTCGACTTCATCTCGGGGCCGAGCGACATGTCGACTTCCGTGAGTTTCGCGCCCGAGAACACGGGCACCTTCACGGCCGTCAGCGCCATCTTTTTGTAGAGGCCGGTGCCGTACGCCGAGTCTGCCAGGCGGTGGCCGAGCATCGACGCGACCGCGAGCTTCACCATCGGGACGCCCGTCACCTTGCTGATGATCGGAACCGTGCGCGAGGCGCGCGGGTTGACCTCGATGACCCAGACCTTTTCGCCGTCCCACGCGTACTGGATGTTCACGAGGCCGACGACGCCGAGGCCGCGCGTGATTTTTTCCGTATATTCAATAAGGATGTCGCACACGCCTGCCGGCGCGGTGTGCGGGGGGTAGACGCTGATGCTGTCTCCCGAGTGGACGCCCGTGCGCTCGACGTGCTCCATGATGCCGGGGATGAGGATGTCCTCGCCGTCCGAGATTGCGTCCACCTCGATTTCCTTGCCGAAGATGTATTTGTCGATGAGCACGGGGTGTTCGTCGGACAGGGAGACGGCTTCGGAGAGATATTCGAGCAGCTCCTTGTCGCTGTACACCACCTGCATGGCGCGGCCGCCGATGACGTAGGACGGGCGCACGACGAGCGGGTAGCCGAGCTCCTTCACGGCCGCGAAGGCGGCCTCGCGCGTCGTGACGGAGACGCCGGGCGGCGTATCGATGCCGAGCGTCCGCAGAAAGTCCGTCGTCTTCTGGCGGTCCTCGGCGAGGTCGATGGACGCGAAGCTCGTGCCGAGGATGCGGATGCCGCGCCGGTCGAGATCCTCGGCGAGGTTGAGCGAGGTCTGGCCGCCGAACTGGAGAATCACGCCGAGCGGGCGCTCCTTTTTGATGACGTTCATCACGTCGTCGACATGCAGCGCCTCGAAATAGAGCTTGTCCGAGGTGTCGAAGTCCGTGCTGACCGTCTCGGGGTTGTTGTTGATGATGACGGCCTCGTAGCCGAGCTCCTTGATGGCCCACACGCCGCGCACGCAGCAGTAGTCGAACTCGATGCCCTGCCCGATGCGGATGGGGCCGGAGCCGACGATGAGGATTTTTTCGGCGTCAGAGATCCGGCTTTCGTCTTCGGCGTCGAAGCAGGAGTAGTAGTACGGCGTCAGCGCCTCGAACTCGCCGCCGCAGGTGTCGACGACCTTGTAGACGGGGTAGATCTCATTGTAGACGCGGATGTCCGTGAGCACGTCGCGGCCCGCGCCCGACAGCGCGAGGATTTCGTTGTCCGTGAAGCCGATCTCCTCGGCTTCATAGATGAGATCGCGGCTCAGCACGCCGCGCGCCTCCGCCAGCGTCTTTTCCATTTTCACAATGCGGTAGAGCTTGCCGAGAAACCACCGGTCGACCTTCGTGAGGTCGTACAGCTTGTCCATCATTGTAGGGGCGGCATCCTGCCGCCCGGGGTCAATCCCGCGCCGCAGCGCTTCCGCGATGGCGAAGATGCGCTCGTCGTCGCGCTCTTCGATCTTGCGCACGAGCTCTTCGTCGCCGAGCTGCATGATGTACGGCACGCGCAGCCCCTCGCGCTTGATCTCGAGGCTCGTGATGGCCTTCAGCAGCGCGCTCTCGAACGTGCGCGAGATGCTCATCACCTCGCCCGTCGCCTTCATCTGCGTGCCGAGCTTGCGCGAGGCCGTCTTAAATTTGTCAAACGGCCACTTCGGGAATTTCACGACGCAGTAGTCGAGCGTCGGCTCGAAGCACGCGCTCGTCTCGCCCGTCACATAGTTTTTCAGCTCGTCGAGGCTGTAACCGAGCGCGATCTTCGCCGCGAGCTTTGCGATCGGATAGCCCGCCGCCTTCGACGCGAGCGCGGAGCTGCGGCTCACGCGCGGGTTGACCTCGATGACGATGTAGTGGCTCGTGTCCGGGTCGAGCGCAAACTGCACGTTGCACCCGCCCTCGATGTCGAGACTGCGGATGATCTTCAGCGCCGCGTCGCGCAGCATCTGGTACTCGTAGTCCCGCAGCGTCTGGATCGGCGCGACGACGATCGAGTCGCCCGTATGGACGCCGACGGGGTCGAAATTCTCCATGCCGCAGACCGTGATGCAGTTGTCCTTCGCGTCGCGCATGACCTCATACTCGATTTCCTTCCACCCCGCGACGCTTTCTTCCAATAAGATCTGGCCGATGGCGCTGTTTTCGATGCCGCTCGTGACGAGCGTGTCGAGCTCTTCGTCATTTGTCGCGATGCCGCCGCCCGTGCCGCCGAGCGTGTAGGCGGGGCGGATGATGACGGGGTAGCCGACCTTCTCGACGAAGGCCCGGCACTCGTCCATGCCGTGCGCGATGACGCTGTCGGGAATCGGTTCGTCGATCTCCTTCATGAGGACCTTGAACTCCTCGCGGTCCTCGGCGCGGCGGATGCTGTCCTTGTTGACGCCGAGCAGGGCCACGCCGTATTTCGCGAGGATGCCCTTCTCGTCGAGCTCCATCGCGAGGTTGAGTCCGGTCTGTCCGCCGAAGCCCGCGAGCAGGCCCTGCGGCTTTTCGCGCGCGATGATGGCTTCGAGGGCTTCCTCGGTGAGGGGTTCCATATAGACCTTGTCCGCGATGCCCTCGTCGGTCATGATCGTCGCGGGGTTGGAGTTGACGAGGACGCATTCGATGCCTTCTTCGCGGATGGCCTTGCAGGCCTGCGTGCCCGCGTAGTCAAATTCGGCCGCCTGGCCGATGATGATGGGGCCGGACCCGATCATGAGCACCTTGTGCAAACCTTCGCGCTTAGGCATTGGGACCACCCCCTTTCCCCACCATCGAAACAAATCTATCGAAGAGGTATTGCGAGTCGTTGGGGCCGGGGGAGCCTTCGGGATGGTACTGCACCGAGAAGATCGGCAGCTCCGTGTGGCGCATCCCTTCGACGGTGCCGTCGTTGAGGTTGACGTGCGTCACGAGGAATCCGCCCTTCGCAACGCTCTCCGCCGCGACCGCGAAGCTGTGGTTTTGCGAGGTGATCGCCGAACGGTCCGTCTCGAGGTCAAGGACGCCGTGGTTCGCCCCCCTATGGCCGAATTTCAGCTTGTAGGTGACGCCGCCGGCCGCGAGGCCGATGACCTGGTGGCCCATGCAGATGCCGAAGATGGGCAAGGTGATCTTGCCGGCCGCAGCCATCGCGATGAGTGCGCGCGTCGTTTCGACGCCGGCCGTGCAGGCCTCGGGGTCGCCGGGGCCGTTCGACAGGAAGAGGCCGTCGGGTTGCACGGCGAGGACGTCGTCGGCCGTCGCGCCGTAAGGGAACAGATATACTTCGCAGCCGCGGTCGGTGAGGCCCGTGAGGATGTTGCGCTTGATGCCGAAGTCGAGGACCGCGATGCGCGGGCCGTTGTTTTCATAGATACGGAGCTCCCGTGTCCCCACGTCCCGCATGTAGTCCACGCGCAGGGTCGCGTTTGCGAGCAGGCCCAGCGCCTCTTCGCGCGAAATCCCTTCCGTCGAAATCACGCAGGGGATGGTGCCCGCCGTGCGAATCTTCTTTGTGATCTGCCGCGTGTCGACGTTGTATACGCCCGGCACGCCCTGCTGCGCGAGCCACTCGGATATGCTCATCACGCTCATGCGGTTGCTCGGCCGGAATGAAATGTCCCGCGTCACAAAGCCGAAGGCGTGAATCTTTTCGCTCTGGTTGTCCACCTCGCTCACGCCGTAGTTGCCGATCAGCGGGTACGTCATATTGATGACCTGCCCGCAATACGACGGGTCCGTCAGGATGCCCTGATACCCCGTCATCGACGTGTTGAACACGAGCTCGCCGACGTGCGTCGCCGCCGCGCCGAAGCCCTTGCCGCGAAACGTCGTCCCATCTTCCAAAACCAACAAACCGTCCATCGTCACTCCCGAAAATCCAAAAAAACGTTATTGCATAATTATACATAAAAATTTATACTTATGCAACCGCGCAACTGTGATACAATTTCCCATTATGAAGAAGTCTTCTTTCGTCGTCATGATCGTTTTGATATTCCTCCTCGTGTGCGGGCTCGCGGTCGCCGTGCGCGTGCTGCTTGCGGGCGGCATCGGGGACGACGAGGCGCTGCCGGCCACGATCACGCGGCTGTTCCTGGCGGCCGAGGACGGCACTACGGCGCTGGACGCGGAAGAGGATGCGCCCGCGCCCGCGAAGCTCACCGACCAGTACGTCATGGTCATCGGCGACAGCATCACGGTCGGCGCCACGAAGGAGCTCCAGGCGCGCATCGAAAACGTCTCGATCGACGCGGAGGTCGGGCGCGGCATGGACACGGGGCTGGCCATCCTCGAACGCCGCAAGGAAGCGGGGCTGCTGAAGGAAGGCGACATCCTCGTCGTGTCCCTCGCCAACAACATCCACACCGATTCCCTCGAAGCCGCCCAGGGTTTCGTCGACGCCGTCACCAAAGGGCAAAGGCTCGTCTTCGTGACGGGTCACGGCCTGACGAATATGGAGCCGCTCAACGAATTCCTGCGCGGCCTGCCGGATGCATACGATTTCGTCACGGTCGCGGATTGGGACGAAGCGGTCGACGGCCAGTCCGGCCTGCTCGCGGGCGACGGCATCCACGTATCCGGCAATAAGGGCAACGTGCTGTACGCGGAGCTGGTCGTCGGTGCCATCGAAGAGGCGCTCGCGGGGCCTGCCTTCGGGGAAGCGGAAGCGGAATAGCAGCCGGAAGCTCAATATTTTGAAGGGTCGTCGACGAACGGCGTTTCGTCGGATGGTTCGCGCACGGGTGCGGGGCTTTCCGGAACGGGCAACGCCACAGCCGCGGGATCGGGCAATGCGCGGCTTTCCCCGGCGGGCGGCGCCGGTGTTTCCCGCACGGACGAAGCCGCAGCCGGAGGCTCCGCAACAGGCGGCGCCACCGTCTCGCCCGTCGCGAACCGCCCCACCATTTCTCTTAAGAGCTGCGCCTGCACATGAATCTGCGCGCTGGCCGCCGCGCCCTCTTCCGCCGTCGTGCTGTTGTGGTAGACGACGTTGGAAAGCTCGGACACGCCCGTGCCGATCTCTTCGATCTTTTTGCTCTGGAGCACGGCCGACTCCGCAATCTCGCCGAGCAGCGCGTTGGCCGTCTCGATGCCCGTTTCGATCGTCTGGAAAAACTCAATCGCCTCGGCCACGATGCCGCCGCCCGTCTCCGCTTTCGCGATCGTGTCGGCGATCATCGCGTTGGTGTCGCGCGCGGCCGCGCCGCTCTTGATCGCGAGCGCACGCACCTCGTCCGCGACGACCGCGAACCCGCGTCCGTGCGCGCCGGCCCGCGCCGCTTCGACGGCCGCGTTGAGCGCGAGGATATTCGTCTGGAACGCGATCTCGTCGATGGCCTTCATGACGCTGCCGACCTGGTGCGACGCGCCGGAAATCTCCTTCATCGCCGACGTCATCGCGCTGACGCGCCGGCTGCCGTCCGCCGCCTGCGCGCGGATGTCCGCCGCGAGCTTGGACGCGTCCGCCGCGCGCGACGCGTTGCGCTCCGCCTCCGCCGCGATCTCGCCGGCGGCCGCGTTGAGATGCTCGACCGTCGCGGACTGCTCGGCCGACGCCTGGGACAACGACTGGGAGCCCGCCGCGAGGTCGCGCGCGCCGTGCGAGAGCTGCGCCGTCGTCTCCGAGACTTCGCGCACGATCGCGCTCAGGTTTGTCACGACGTCGTTCACCGCGTTGCCGAGCACGTCGTGCGGCGAGGCGAGCCCGACTGTCTCCGTGAGGTCACCGGCGGCCACGCGCTCCAGCACGCGTACCTTGCGGTTGATGTCCTCGATCATGTTTTCAAACGCCGTGCCGAGCCGCCCGAGCTCGTCCTGCTGCGCCGCCGCGCGATCCAGTTCCTTTTGCAGCTCCTCGCCGAGCTCGATGTCGCCCGTCTCCGTCATATACCGCGCCGCGCGCTCCACGCCCGCGATCGGCCGCGAAATCGAACGGGACAGCCGCATGGCGAGCATGACGGACACGATGAACGCCGCGACGACAAACACAATCGTGAGGATGATCATGATGCGGACGTTGCGGATGTTGTGCGCAAGGCGGTCCTCGGCCTGCGTCTTGTTCATCGCGTCAAGCTCGTCGAGATACCCGCTGACGAGGAATCCGAGGTCGTCGATCTGCCGCACTACCTCGTATTTCGCATCCGTGTCCGAAGACCCGGCGAGCTGTTGTATCCGCTCCGCCGCCGCGGTGAATTCCGATGTGTAGAGCGTGCGCATTTCAGAGAAAAGCGCCTTTTCCTCGTCTGTCATGTCCGTCTGTTCATAGTCTGCCATCGCGCCCAGGAATTCCTGGTTTTTCTCCGCGATGCTCTCGACCTCCTCCGCGACGAACGCCTCGTCGCGCCCGGCGTAGAGCACGATGTCGATGGACGCGATGCGCTGCTGCGCGAGGCTGTCGTACATGATGCCGATGTCGTACGTCGGCGCGTAGCTCCGTTCGTACATCGCCTTGCCCACATCGTTGAGATTTTGCGTCACCACAATGGCCGCGAGCCCGACGGCCAGCGTGATGAAACACACTGCCATCATCGAAAGGACGAGCCGCTGCTCGATCCGCCTACCCCCCGCTTGTTTCATGCCGCCTGCCTCCTCTGTTCGTCATGCGACGCCTTCCACCGATCATGCACGATCCTGTATACTTCATGCACCCAAAGCGGCACCGTGCACAGCGCCGTCAGGCAAAGCCATTCCTTCAAAGAAAGCCGCGTCGTCTCAAACAGCGCCGACAGCACCGGCACTTCCGTGACCGCGATCTGCAGGCCGAACCCCACGAGAAACGCAAAGATCATCATCTTGTTTTCGAGGTGGTTGACCGTGAAAACGGATTTGTGCAATTTCTTGAACCCGATCGCGTTGAAGAGCTGCGAGATGCCGAGCGTCGTGAACGCGAAGGTCTGCGCGCGGCGGTAGACCTCGGGCGCGTCGCGCAACACCGCGTCGATCGCCGCGACCGATACGGCCTCGCCGTTTTCGCGCAGCACGCGCAGCGGCTCGTAGAGGAACGCACCGAGCGTGATCGCGCCGATGACGCAACCGAAGAGCACCGTCGCCGCCATGCCGCCGTCCGAAAAGATGCCGGCCTTCGCGTCGCGCGGCGGCTGCTTCATGATGTCGTCCTCGGGCGGGTCGACACCGAGCGCGAGCGCCGGCAGCGAGTCCGTGATGAGATTGATCCAGAGGATGTGGATGGCGCGCAGCGGCGTCAAAAGCCCGATCGCGATCGCCACGAACATCGTGAAAATCTCGCCGAGGTTCGAGGAGAGCAAAAACAGCACCGACTCGCGAATATTGTTATAAATGTTGCGGCCTTCGCGGACCGCGAGGCGAATCGTCGCGAAATTGTCGTCCGTGAGGATCATGTCTGCGGCGCCCTTGCTGACGTCCGTGCCCGTGATGCCCATCGCGACGCCGATGTCCGCGGCCTTCAGGGACGGTGCGTCGTTGACGCCGTCGCCGGTCATCGAGACGATGTGCCCGTGGGACTTGAACGCCTTCACGATCATGACCTTGTGCTCGGGCGAGACGCGCGCGAACACGCGCAGGCGCGGCGCGGCTTCGGCGAGCTCCTCCTGCGTCATGCGCGAGAGCGCGTCGCCGGAGACGACCTGCTCGGGGCTGTCCGCGATGCCGATTTCCTTCGCGATGGCGTAGGCCGTGTCGCGGTGGTCGCCCGTGATCATGACCGTCGTGACGCCGGCCGCGCGGAAGTCCGCGACGGCGCCGGGCGCCTCGGGACGCGGCGGGGCGATCATGCCGACGAGTCCGACGAACGTCAGCCCTTCCTCGGTCGCCGTGGCGTCCCCTTCCTTCACCGCGAGCGCGAGCACGCGCAGCGCGTCCTCGGCCATCTCCGAGGCGGCGGCCAGCGCGCGCCGCTTCGCGTCTTCGCCGAGCGGCCGCCCGCCCTCATCAACGCAGTGCTCGAGAATGTTGTCGACGGCGCCCTTCGTGAAGGCGACGTACGCGCCGTTGTCGCGTTGGTGCACGGTCGTCATCATCTTCCGATCCGAATCGAACGCCTGCTCGTTCACCCGCGGAATCACCTGCTCGAGCGCCGCCTTCGTGATGCCCTTCGCAAGCCCGAGGTCGATGAGCGCAAGCTCCGTCGGGTCGCCGATGCGGTCGCCGTCCGCGCTCACCTCCGCATCCGTGCAAAGCACAAAGCCGTCGATGAGCATTCGCCTTTCTTTTTCATAATAATAATCGCCCGCGTACCAGAGCCGGTCGTCCGCGGCAGTGTAGAGCATCGTCACCGTCATTTTGTTTTGCGTCAGCGTACCGGTCTTGTCCGAACAGACGACGCTGACGGAACCGAGCGTCTCGACGGACGGGAGCTTGCGCACGATCGTGTTGACCTTCACCATGCGCTGGACGCCGAGCGCGAGCACGATCGTCACGACGGCCGGCAACCCCTCGGGAATCGCCGCGACCGCGAGGCTGATCGCCGTGAGCAGCATCTCCATGAGGTCGCGCCCCTGGACGACCGCGACGACAAACAGCGCCGCGCAGACGACGAGGCAGAGGATGCCGAGCACTTTCGACAGGTTTGCGAGCTTCTGCTGCAGCGGCGTCGTGCCCCCGTCCTCCTCCTTGATCATGCGCGCGATCTTGCCGATCTCCGTGTCCATGCCCGTCGCGCAGACGAGGCCGAGGCCGCGCCCGTAGGACACGCCCGTCGAAAGGTAGGCCATGTTGATGCGGTCGCCGATGCCGATCTCGTCTTCCGCGCCCGCGACAAAGCCCGCGTCCTTCTCGACGGGGACCGACTCGCCGGTCAGCGCGGACTCCTCGACCTTCAGGTTGACGGCCTCGATGAGCCGCACGTCCGCCGGCACGATGCGCCCCGCTTCGAGCACGACGATGTCGCCGGGCACGAGGTCCGCCGCCGGAATCTCGACGAGGCGCCCGCCGCGCCGCACGGCCGCGATCGGGCTCGACAGCTTCTTCAGCGCTTCAAGCGATTTCTCCGCCTTGCTCTCCTGGACGACGCCGACGACGGCGTTGATGAGGATGATGGCGACGATGATGACGGCGTCCGTGTATTCCTTCAGGAAGGCGGACACGGCCGTCGCCGCAAGCAGCACATAGATCATCGGGTCGTTGAGCTGGGAGAGGAACATCCGCACGATGCCCTTTTTCTTCTCTTCTTCGAAGGCGTTCGGCCCGTACCGCGCGAGCCGCTCCGCCACCGCCTCCGCGGTCAGTCCGCTTTTCGCGGTCTCGAGCTCCGCGAGCGCGTCCCCGGCGGAGAGCTTTTCAAACGGAATCGAAGCGGGAAGGTTTTCGCTCATTCGGATGCGTATCCCTTCTGTGAATATCCGGACAGGAAGCCGCGCATCCGTTTCGCAATCTCCTCGAGGTCGGAGACCTCCGGCAGGTACACGATGCGGAAATGGTCGGGATGCGGATAGTTGAACCCGCGCCCGTGCGTCATGAGCACATGATGTTCGTGCAGGAAGTCGAGCACGAACCGCTCGTCGTCCACGATGTCAAACCGCTTCACGTCGATCTTCGGGAAGATGTAAAACGCGGCCTTCGGCTTGACGGCCGACAACCCAGGGATGTCCGTGATTGCCCGGTAGACGCATTCGCGCTGTTCGTAGACGCGCCCGCCCGGCGCCATCAGCGGCGCCGCGCTGTACGCGTGCTCGAGCGCGGCCGGGATCACGAGCTGCGCCGGCACGTTCGCGCACATCCGCATCGACGCGAGCATCCGCACGCCCTCGATGTAGTCCCGCGCCAGATCCGTCCGCCCCGAAAACGCGATCCACCCGCTGCGGTAGCCCGCGACCATATGCGATTTCGACAGCCCGCCAAACGTCACGATGAACACGTCGTCCGCGCCGTCCACCGCCGCCGTCGACACATGCTCCGCGCCGTCAAAGGTGAGCCTGTCGTAGATTTCATCGGAAAAGATCATGAGGTCGTGCTCATAGGCGAGCTTGACGACCTGTTCGATCGTCTCTCTTGGGTAGAGCGCGCCCGTCGGATTGTTCGGATTGATGAGCACGATGGCCTTTGTCTTTGGCGTTATTTTGTTTTGGATGTCGCGGATGTCCGGCTGCCAGTCGGCCGCCTCGTCGCAGAGGTAGTGCACGACCTTGCCGCCGCACAGCGTCGCCACGCCCGTCCACAGCGGATAGTCGGGCGTCGGGATTAGAATCTCGTCGCCGTTGTCCAAAAGCGCCTGCACCGTGATGTTGATGAGCTCGGACACGCCGTTGCCCGTGAACACGTCCTTCGCCGTGACCCCGCGCAGCCCTTTTGTTTTGTAGTAGGCCGCGACGGCCTCGCGCGCCTCCGCGACCCCGATGCTGTCCGAGTACGCTTCGCCCCGGCGCACCGCGTTTTTCAGCGCATCCTCCACAAAATCCGGCGCATACAGCCCGAACACCGCCGGGTTGCCCGTGTTCAAGGGAATGATGGAGATGCCCGCCGCCGCCATGCGCGCCGCCTCGTCCGCCACGGGCCCGCGAATGTCATAGCCGACATGGCAAAGTTTCGTCGTCTTCCGGAATTCCTTCATAATGGATAAGAGTATACCACAACAGCGGGTTTTGCGGCTCCCGCGGCGCTACTCCATCCCGCGCAGCATGGCGATGATGTCCTTGGATTTCGGCGGGCAGCCGGGCGCGTAGGTATCGCAGCCGCGGCAGCAGTCGCCGGAGCCGTAGCGCCCCGGTTTTTTGCCGCGAAAGCCCTGGCCGATGTGGATGATCTCGCCATGCTTCGGCGTGCCGGCGCGGTTCAGCGAGGAAATCAGCAGCGCGTAACAGATGGAGCACGCTTCGTCGGCGTCGACGTGGCGCGCGAGCTGCCGCACGCGGTCGCGGTTGGGCAGCTCGGCGGTGCGCCGCCTGTCTTTGTGGAACTCGACGATCTCCGTCGAATCGTCCGCATACTGCCCGTAACCGAGCTCGCAGACGCGCTTCAAATAACCGATCTCTTCCGGTGCATAGCCGAGCAGCGTCGCCGCGTAACTGTCGATCAGCGCCGCGTCGAAGCCGAGCAGGATCTGGTCGGTCTGCACCGGCGTGCCGCCCTCCTCGTAGGTGCGGTCGCCGCAGACGGCGTCGACGACGTGCAGCTGCGGGCGCACGGCCATGTTGAGCGCGGCCACGGGATCGTGGATGCCGAGCGTATGGTAGCGCCGCTTCTCGCGGTCAGGGATGAGCCCTTTGAGATTTTTCAGGCAGCAGGTCAGCCAGGTCTGGCAATGCCCTTTGAGCACGGGCACGTTCACGATCGCGTCCGCGTCGAGCGCCGCAGCGCAGATGCCGAGCGAATGGCCCGCGACTTCAACCGTCCGCACCTCGTCCTTCTGCGTGTTCAGCAGCCGGACGCCGTACCCGGACGCGAGCCTGTCATATCCGCAGACGGAAAACGCCCGCGTCGTGTCGTTGCCGACGCCGGAGCCCTCGGCAATGACGATGTCCGTGACGCCGAGCTCCCGCAGGAAGACGATGATCGCCTCGACGATCTCGGGATGCGTCGTCGCCCCTTCGGACGGCGGCTTCTCGACGACGAGATTCGGCTTGACAAGCACGCACTGACCGGCCGCAAACAGCCGCGCCGCGCCCGACGCGTCCAATAGCTCCCGCGTCATCGCGAACAGCTCGTCGCCATTATTGATATAAATGTCCGCCATGTGGATAGTATAGCAGAAAAAGTTTACGTGGTGTCACGGCTTTAGATACCGGCGGCGCTTTTCCTTCGCCCCCGGCGGCTTGTCCGAGAGGATGTCGTCCTTCACGGCGTTCAGGCCGAGGTAGACGATGTTGTCGAGGATGGGTTTGAAGCGGCTCAGCGGGAGCATCTCCAGCGCCTCGGCGATTTTTGCGAGGTCGAGGCCGAGCGTCGCGTCCAAGGCGTCCTTCACAGGGCGGTAGGTGCGCGTCTCCTGCAGGCGGATTTTCTCCTTCTCGGGCGCGACGAGAAGCGGGTTGTAGCGCCCTTTTTCGCGGTCCTTGTCCAAGTCGTCAATCGCATCGAAGATGTAGATGACGCGGCCGAGGTGGTACCCGATGCGGCGCAGGATGTCTTCGCAGAGGCCGTCCAAAAAGCCGGGCAAGTCTGCTGGAAACGCCGTGACCTCGGCCATGAGGCGGCCGAACGGGTCGGCGATGCGGTCGATCTGCCCGCAGTTTTCCTTTTCGAGGGCCGCGATTTCGGAGAGGCAGGCCGCGACGGCCTGCGCCTTTTCGGGATGGCGCCCCGCCGCGCGCGCGCCGGCCCTGCGCAAAAGCGTTTCGCCGGCGCCATAGAGGAAGCCGCCCTCGTCCGCGTGGTCGTCCTTGAGGTTTTGGTAGGCGAGCAGCACGAGCATATCGGCCGCGTAGTCGATCTGCGGCGACGGCGCCGCAAGGTTGCGCTTCTTCGCGGGGTTCACGAAACAGCGAAACGTCTCCGCCTCAAACCGTTCGCCGTCCCGCGCGGGCGCGAGCGCCGCCGCAAGCAACGCAAGGAAGACCGCGTCGTACGACAGCAAAAGACGCGGCAATTCCCCGTAGCGCCGTTTCACGGCGTGGCAAATCGCGCAATAGGTCGCGGTATAGACTTCAAACTCCCGTAGTTTGAGCTCGCTTTTCAGCGGCATGACATAGCCGAACACCGCCTGATTATTCTAATACAGCGCCGCGAAAATCGCGCGCAAATCCGCGTCTTCCAAAAATACGTAGTTGTTGGCGAGCAGGCGCTGCTGGTTGTCCACCGTCGACTTCGTGAAGTCGTCGATCTGCGTCTCGGTCATGCCGTATTCGCGCAGCGGCTTCTTTGCGATGAGCTTGCCGAGGAAGGCGTCGAATTCGCCGTAGACGTCCGCGTCCGGCGACAGGCCGAGCACGCTCGCGAGCAGGCCCGTGAGGTTGCGGATCTTGCCGTCCGGCGCTTTCTTCACATAGCATTTCATCACTTCCGTGAAGAACTGGTAGTTGGCCTCGCCGTGCGGCACATGGAACGCCCCGCCGATCGAATACGACAACGCGTGGACCGCCGCGCAGCCCGCGTTGCCGAACGCGATGCCCGCGTAGTTGGACGCGAAGACGAAGTCCTTCATATACGCGAAGCGCGCGTCCTCGCCGCCGTCTACGATGGCCTTGTAGCCCTTCATGATGAGGCGGATTGCCTCGATCGACAGCAGTTCCGTGAACGGCGACGCCTTCGGCGACAGGTAGGACTCGATCGCGTGGATCAACGCGTCGACCGAGCTCGTCACGAAGACCTTGTACGGCAGGCCGTTCATCGTCTCGGGGATCAGCACCGCGAGATCCGCGAACGTCTCCTCGACCGCGATGCCCTTTTTCAGATGCAACTGCTTGAGCTCCGCGATCGCGACGTTTGTCACCTCGGAGCCCGTGCCGCACGTCGTCGGGATGCAGACGAGTTTCTTCACTTTGACCGGCGCGACCTTGCCTGTGTACAGGTCCTCGACGCGCTCCGGCACGTCGAGCGCCAACACCTTGCAGATGTCGAGGATCGTGCCGCCGCCGAGCGCGAGGATGCGGTCGTATTCGTACTGCGACGCCTCGCGCACGATGCCGTCGATCATCTCGTCGCTCGGCTCGCCCATGCCGTATTTCTCCTGATAGATCACGTTTGCCTTCCATCCGAGCGGCGCGACGTACGGCGTGTACAGCCATTCGTTCGTCACGAGCAGGTCGCGCTCCGTGACCGGATACTCGGCCGCGAAATCCGCGAGCGTGTCAAAATACAATACCGTCGGAACCAATTTCAATGCTTGCATGTTACACCTCCCAAGCTACGACCAAAACACCTTATACAAACCGCTTCGAGCATTCAAACTCGAGCCCCTCTCGAAATTCCGGATGCGCGACGGCGATGAGCGCCTTCGCGCGCGCGCGCAGGTTTTTCCCCTTCAGCTCGGCGATGCCGTACTCCGTCACGACGCTGTCCACGTCCGTGCGCAGCGTCGTCACCGCCGCTCCCTGCGCGATGAACGGCACGATCTTCGAGACCCGCGTCCCGTCCTTCTTCAGCGTCGACGACGGCATCGCGATGATCGCGCGCCCGCCTTCGGCCATCGTGCAGCCGCGGATGAAGTCCACCTGGCCGCCCGTGCCCGAGATCTGGTTGAGCCCGACCGCCTCCGCGACGACCTGCCCCATCAAATCCACCTCGACCGCCGAATTGACGGACACGGGCTTGTGCTGCCGCGCCACCGTCATCGGATGATTGACCACGTCGACGGGCTTCATGGCGACCGCGGGATTGTTGTCCACGAAATCGAAGAGCGCCTGCGTCCCCATCAGGAACGTCACGGTCATCTTGCCGACGTCCTCGCTCTTCCGCGACCCGTTGATGATGCCCTTTTCATAGAGCTTCAGCGTCCCGTCCGAAATCATCTCCGAATGGATGCCGAGATCCTTCTTCCCGTCCAAGAACAACATGACCGCGTCGGGGATTGCGCCGATGCCCAGCTGGAGCGTGGCCCCATCCTCAATGAGCTCCGCGCAGTTGGCGCCGATGGCCCGTTCCTCGTCGCCGATCGCCGGCGGATTCAGCGTATAGATGGGCTCGTCGTGCTCGACGATCGCGTCGAATTGCGAGATGTGGACAAACGAGTCCCCGAGCGTGCGCGGCGCTTTGGCGTTGACCTGCGCGATGACGAGCTTCGCGGTGCGCGCCGCCTGCAGCGTGTAGTCGACGCAGGCGCCGAGGCTGCAAAAGCCGTGCTCGTCCGGCGGGCTCACCTGCACGAGCAGCGCCTCGCACGGGATGCGGCCGTTCCGGAACATATACGGCAGTTCGTAGAAAAAGCAGGGAATGTAGTCGACGACGCCCGTCCTGTACGCGGCGCGCGAGTTGGCGCCGAGGAAGATGCCGTCGTCGATGAAATACTTCTCGTAGCCCGGCGTCGTGATGTCGACAGCGCCGCTGCGCACCATATGATAGACGCGCAGGCGGTCAAAACGCTCGCGCTGCTCAATGAGCTCGCGCACGAGCGCCTGCGGCTCCATCGTCGAGTGGTGCAGCCAGACGCTGCCGTCCTTCGGCAGCCGGCCAATGGCCTCGGCGGCGGTCGTCAGCTTGCTTTTGTATTGTTCTTGAATACCCATTCGTTCCTCCATATGCCTTCATCGTCCACGATGACAATCGCCTTGTCGTACGCAAAACCCGCGAGCGACGGGCAGGCCGCGCGGCACCCGCAGACCACGAGCAGCAGGTCATAGTGTACGCCGGGCGCCGCGTCCTCGGACACGGCGTCCGGCATCTCCTCTCTCAGCCGCGAAACAAACCGCGCGGCCTCGGCCCTTCTGTCATAGTTCGCGCGGCATCCGCCGCAATACCTCACGCCGACTCGCACACTATTCTTTGATCCCCGCAATGTCCTTCGCCAGCTGTTTCTTCGTCTCATAGTCCGCCTGCCGCGCGATCATGATGCGCTGCGCCTGCGGCGAGCCCGCGCCGTGCATCGACTCCGTGCGGTAGCCGACCGCGGACGAGCCGAGGCAGATGTTCTCCAAAAAGCGCAGGATGCGCATGCGATTCTCCGTAGTGACACCCTCCGTGCCCTTGAAAAACTTATTGCACCAGTCGCCGAGCGTCAGGCCGGACTCCGTCGGAATCTGAAGCGCCGATTTGAAGTCGATCTCCGACGGCATCGTGACCATGAGGCCGCCCGCGATGTCCTCGGCAAGGCGCACGATCTCGTACGGGAAGCGCGTCACGTTCTGCTTGCAGACGTTGGCGAGCAAGAGGTCGATCTGGTAGTTGCCGGCCGCCGTGCAGTGCCCTTCGCAGGAGCACGCGATGCCGCAGGAGTACAGCGTCTCGTTGAGGTGCGTCATCTCGATGAGCTTGTCCTTGACGTGCGACGCCTTCTGCGCGCCGTTGTAGTCGGCCGCGAGCGCCGCCGCGCCGATGATGACGTCGCCGACGCCGACCTTGCAGCCGCCGTAGCTCTGGCGGTGGTAGCCCGCGAAGCGCTCGACGAGCATCCCCGCGAAATCCCATTCCTCGCAGAGGAAGATGCGGTCGTTCGGCACGAAGACGTTGTCGAAGACGACGAGCGCCTCCTGGCCGCCGAACTGCTTGTTGCCGAGGTCGACGTCCGCGCCCGGCTCGAGCTTGCGCGTGTCGCACGACTGGCGGCCGTAGATCATGAACAGCCCCGGCGCGTCCGACGGCACCGCGAAGCTGACCGCGTACTGCTTGTCTTCCTCGCTGACGGCCTGCGTCGGCATGATGAGGTGCTCGTGCGAATTGATCGAACCCGTCTGGTGCGCCTTCGCGCCGCGCACGACGATGCCGTCCGGCCGCTTCTCGACGATGTGCACGAAGAGGTCGGGATCGGCCTGCGCGCCCTGGGACTTGCCGCGGTCGCCCTTCGGGTCCGTCATCGCACCGTCGATCGTCAGGTCGTTTTCCTGCACGTACGTCAGGTATTTCTTGAAATTCTCGTGGTAGCTCGTCCCGTATTTCCGGTCGACCTCGTACGTCGTCGAATAGACCGCGTTGAACGCGTCCATGCCGACGCAACGCTGGAAGCAGGACGCCGTCTTGCGCCCGAGCAGCCGCTGCATCTTGACCTTCTTGATCAAATCCTCCGTGCTCTGGTGCAGGTGCGTGAAACGGTTCACCTTCTGCCCCGTGAGGTTGCTCGTCGCCGTCATCAGATCCTCGTGCTCGGGATCGTGCGCGAGGTCGTACGTGATGGCGACGCAGTTGATCGACGGCCGGATGATCGGGTGGTCGACCCAGTTTTTTTCTTCCTTTCCGAAGATGTAGACCTTCGTGTCGAGCTTGCGAAGGCTCTCGATGTATTGTTCGCCTGTCATGAGTGGCATATTCTTACCCTTCCTTTCATGCTGCGCCGGTGATGTCTTCCGGCTCTATTATATCAATAATCCTATAACAATTCTTGAATTGCTTCAACCACGCAATCCGCACCCGGAATCCACGCGTCCTCGAGCGGCGGCGAGAACGGCACGGGCGAAAACGGCGCGCCGACGCGCTTCACGGGCCCCTTGAGCGAGGCGAAGGCTTTTTCCGCGACGCGGGCGGCCACCTCGCCGCCGAACCCGCCGTGGAGGACGGCCTCGTGCGCCACCACGCAGCGCCCCGTTTTGCGCACGGATGCGAGGACCGTCTCCTCGTCGAACGGCGTCAGCGTCATCACGTCGATGACTTCCGCCTCCGTCCCCTGCGCGGAGAGCCGCGCGGCCGCGTCCAAGCAAATAGGCACCATGCGCCCCCACGCGACGAGCGTGACGCCATCGCCCTCGCGCACGACGTCGGCCCTGCCGAAAGGCAGCGTGTATTCCCCCGCCGGCACCTCTCCTTCCATCCGTCCGAGCAGCTTGTGCTCAAAGAAGATCACCGGATTGTCATCCCGAATCGCCTGCGCGAGCAGCCCTTTCGCCTTTTCCGGCGTCGAAGGGACGGCGACTTTGAGCCCCGGGAACTGGGCAAATACGGACTCCAAAGACTGGGAATGCTGCGCGGCCGCGCGGATGCCCGCGCCCGTGCTGCAGCGCACGACGAGCGGCAGATGCGTCTGCCCGCCCAGCATATACGACATCTTCGCGGCCTGGTTGACGATCTCGTCGAAACAGCAGCAGAGGAAATCGGAGAAGGACATGCAGGTGACCGGCCGCAACCCCATCGCGGCGGACCCGACCGCGAGGCCGATGATCTGCGCCTCGCTGATCGGCGTGTTGCGTACGCGGCGCGCCCCGAACTCCTTGAACAACGCCGCCTGTTTCAATTCGACGTCCTCGCCGATGACGACCACCGACGAATCGCGCCGCATCTCCACGAGCAGCGCGTCGTTCAATGCCTCATCGAAAGTCATTCGGGCCATCGGTCTTGCCATCTTATCCTTCGCGATACACGCAATCCGTCAGCGTCTCCGCGGACGGATACGCATCGGCCTTTGCGAAGGCGACCGCCGCGGCGAGCTCCTCCTCCGCGCGTTTTTTCACATCCGCGAAATCGGCCGCGCCCGCGAGCCCCCTCGCCGCCAACACACGCTCGAAACGCGGAATCGGATCCATCTCGTCGGACAGCCAGCGCTCTTGCTCCTCGGGATTCTTGTAGACATGGCGGTCGCCGACGAAATGCTGGTGGTGCCGCCACGTCACGGCCTCGATGAGCGTCTGCCCGCCGCCGCGTTTCATTCGATCCCGCGCGGCCCGCACCGCGTGCTTCACAGCGATCGGGTCGTTGCCGTCGATCGTCACGCCCGTCATGCCGTAAGCCGCCGCGCGCTCCGCGATGCGCTCGATGCGCATGGCCGTCTTCCTCGCCGTGGTGGATGCAAAATTGTTATTCTCGCAGACGAAAATCGTGGGGAGGTCCCAGGTTGCCGCGAGGTTGAGCCCTTCGTGGAACGGGCCGCGGTTGCTTGCGCCGTCGCCGAAAAACGCCACGCAGACGGCGTCCTTCTCTTGGTATTGCAGCGCGAAGGCGACGCCGTTGGCGACCACGATGTCGGCCGCGACGATGCCGTTGGCGCCGATGATGCCAAGCGAGAAATCCGCGATGTGCATGGAGCCGCTCTTGCCGCCGCTGTAGCCGGAAACCTTGCCGAACAGCTCGGCCATCATGCGCTTCGTGTCCGCGCCTTTTGCGATGATGTGTCCGTGGCCGCGGTGTGTGCTGCACACGCAGTCGTCCTTTGTGAGCTCGCTGCACACGCCGGCCGCGATGGCCTCTTCGCCGGAATAAGGATGCACAAACCCGGGGAGCTCGCCGGCCTCGAACAGCGCGGCGGCCGTTTCGTCGAAGGTGCGGATGCGCACCATGGTCTCGTATATCTTCAGGGCTTCGTCTCTCGTCATGCTCATCTCTGATGTGAGTATACCACAAGCAGGCGCCCGTAGCCACAGGCGATGCGGGCGCGGCACGGGCCGCTCCCCGCGAACTCGTTGTGCAGGCCCACGGGATAACTCTGCGTCAGCACCGCGTCCGCCAGCGGGTATTTCACATCACCGTCGATCGCCACATGCACGGTGCGCTCCGCGTAGGAGAACACGGAAAACGCCTGCCCCGCCGTGCCTTCGATGGCCGTTTCGTGCGTCTCCACGCCCGCTTCGAGTTCCCGCAGCGTCACGCCGTCGAGCATGAAGACGGTCTCCGCGCCCGTCTCGACGCGCGCCGCGCATTCCATGTCCGTGAGAAAGGACAGCGCCTGCAGCGTCGCGACCGTATGCGCAAAATCGCCGCCGAGCCCCCCGAGGATGCAAAAATTTGAATAACCCCTCGCGATCCCATCCTTGACGCACAGCATCGTGTCCGTGTCATCCTTCTCCTTCGGGTGGCGGATGACCTGCGGGCGGCGCGGCTCGTCGTCCGCGGCGCACGCGCAACGGTCGGCCAGCGCCTGCAAATCTTCGGCTGTCAGGCTGTCAAGATCGCCGATGACGGCGTCCGGCTCGACGCCGGCTGCGCGCGCAAAGCGGTACCCCCCGTCCGCACAAGCAAGGAAATCGCCCGCACCCGGGCGATACGCGCCAGGGCCACCAAACGGAAACCCATGTAGGGGCGGCATCCCTGCGACTGCGCGCAGGACAAGCCTGCCGCCCGCCTCCTGCCACCCCGTAACGATGACATACGTGCCGGTCATACCCCCTGCGCGCGGTACGCCTCGCCGATGGTGCGGAACGCATCCTCGAAGGAGACGCTCCCGAGCGACGCGGCCTTCGCCTTGACCGCCGCCAGAGGATCCGCGCCGCCTCCGCCATGTAGGGGCGGCATCCCTGCGACTGAGCGCAGGACAAGCCTGCCGCCCGCGCTTTCCGCGCCGCCCGTGCCGTACCCGAACTTCCCAAGCACGCAGATCGGCCCGAGCCGCCCGTCCTCTGTACGCGCCGGGTTCGCCTTCACAAACAGCCCCGCGCATTCTTCAATCACCAGCCTGCACCCGGCCCCGCAAAATTCACAGACCGCCTCGCGCTTCTCCGTCTCCAGCGGCACGGATTTCGCGAGCGGCAGCCGTTCCTGCAGCGCGCCCGTCGGACAGGCCGCCACGCACTGCCCGCACGCCACGCAGCCGGACTCCGCGAGCGGCTTCTCCATCTCGGGTTTGACCGCCGTGTCGAACCCGCGCCCGACAAGCCCGAGCGCGCTGACGCCGCAGACCTCCTCGCAGACGCGCACGCACAGCCCGCACAAGATGCATTTGCCTTCCTCGCGCACGATGAACGGATGCCCGTCATCCGACGGATTCAGCGTCGCCGCATCATCCGGCGACACGGAATACGCCCCCGCGAACCGCTCCGGCTTCACATCGTACTCGTTTGCATAACGATACAGCCTGCACTCAAAGAAATCCCCGCACCCGCACTCGAGGCACCGCGCCCCTTCCTTCGCCGCGTCGGCCTCGGTCCAACCCGCGACCACCTCGTCGAAGGAGCCCTTGCGGACATCCGGCGCGAGCACGCCCATCGGCGGCCGGCACTCCCGCTCGCGGTCCTCAAACGTCCGCTCCGTCACGTCCGTGCGCTCCACGATGTACGGCGCCCTGTACGGCGCATCCTCCCCGCGCAGGAACGCATCGATCACGCCACTGGAATGCTTCGCGTCCGCGATGGCCTCGACCGCGATGGAAATCTTGTCGTTGCCGCAGTCGCCGCCGCAGAACACGCCGGGCAGCGAGGTGCGGAACGTCGCGGAATCGTAGGCGACGCCGCCCTTCCGCGTGAGTTCCAAATCGGCGGCGATCCCCGCCGCGTCCACGGCCTGGCCCACCGCGAGAATCACGGTGTCCACGTCAATCGTCTCCGTCTTGCCCTCGACGGGCACGGGCGAGCGGCGCCCCGAGGCGTCGGGCTCGCCGAGTTCCATCACTTGCAGCACGGCGCGGCAGACGCGGCCGTCCGCCCCCGCCTCGTAGCGGATGGGGTTCGTGAGGTTTTTGAAGACGACGCCCTCTTCCTCGGCTTCTTCGATTTCGATGAGGTCTGCGGGCATCTCGGCCTTCGTGCGGCGGTAGATGTTGTAGACGTTTTCCGCGCCGAGCCGCACCGCCGTCCGGCAGGCGTCCATCGCCGTATTGCCCCCGCCGACGACCGCGACGTTTTTGCCGCGAAAGTCGGGAATGCCGTCTGCCTGCACCACCTCGCGCAGGAAATCAATCCCGCCGACCACGCCGGGCAGGTCTTCCCCGTCCGCGCCCGTGCCCGTCGACACCCACGCCCCGATGCCGAGGCAGACCGCGTCGTGCGCCCCCCGCAGTTCATCCAATGTCACCGTGCCGCCGCCCGCTTCCGGCGCACCGACCTTCGTGCCGTACCGGAACGTCACGCCCATCGCCTCGATGCCCGCGGCCTCCGCATCGACGACCGCCTTCGGCAGCCGGTACTCGGGGATGCCGTAACGCAGCATCCCGCCCGCGTGCGGCATCGCCTCGTACACCGTGACCGCGTGCCCCATGCGCCGCAGGAAGTACGCGAGCGAAAGCCCGTACGGCCCCGCGCCCACGATCCCCACGGATTTCCCCGAGTCGGCGGGCGGCTGCAAGCCGCCCCTACATTCATTGTCCGCGGCAATCCCATTTGTAGGGGCGGCATCCTGCCGCCCGCCCGCGTCCGCGCCGGGCTGCAAGCCCAGCGCCCAATCCCCGCAAAACCGCTTGATATACGCGATCGCCACGGGCTCCTCGACGAGCCCGCGCCGGCATTCCTGCTCGCACGGGTGCGGGCAGACGCGCCCGATCGACGCGGGGAGCGGAATCTTCTCCTTGATGAGCTCCAGCGCCTCGCGCGTCTTGCCGAGCGCCATGAGGCCCACATAGCCCTGGCAGTCCGTGTGCGCGGGGCAAGCCTGCACGCACGGCGGCCGGCAGTCGCCGACGTGGTTCGACAGCAAAAGCTCCAGCATCGTCTTGCGCGACTCGATCACGCGCGCCGTGTCCGTATGGACCACGTTCCCGTCGGCCGCCACCGTCGAGCACGCCTTCACGAGTTTCGGGTTGCCCTCGACCTCGACGACGCACAGCCCGCAGCTGCCGTAGATCTCCGTCCGCTCGTCGTAGCACAGCGTCGGGATGTCCACGCCCGCCGCCCGCGCCGCGTCCAAGAGCGTCGCGCCGCTGTTTACAGAAACCTGTTTTCCGTCTATTGTTACGTTGATGCTCGCCATTGTTTCCTTCTCCACTCAATCCCTGAGCACCGCGCCGAAGGCGCAGTTTTCCTCGCATTTGCCGCATTTGACGCATTTCGCCTGATCGATCCCGTGCGGTTTCTTCACCTCGCCGGAGATCGCCCCCGTCGGGCAGTTCCTCGCGCACTTCGTGCACCCCACGCACGCGTCCGTGATCGCGTATGTCACGAGCGCCTTGCAATAATGCGCCGTGCAATGCTTATTGTAAATATGGTCCTCGTACTCGTTCCGGAAATACCGGATTGTCGTCAGCACGGGGTTCGGCGCCGTCTGCCCGAGCCCGCACAGCGAGCCGTCTTTGATCTTGCCCGCGAGCTCTTCGAGCAGCTCGATGTCCCCGTCGCGCCCTTCCCCGAGCGTGATGCGTTCGAGGATTTCGAGCATCCGCTTCGTCCCGACGCGGCAGTAATTGCATTTCCCGCACGACTCCTTGCGCGTGAAATCGAGGAAATACCGCGCCATGTCGACCATGCACGTATCCTCGTCCATGACGATCATGCCGCCCGAGCCGACGATCGCGCCCGTCTGCGTGATGCTTTCGTAGTCGACGGGCGTATCCGCGAGCGCGGCCGGGATACAGCCGCCCGACGGCCCGCCCATCTGCACGGCCTTGAACGCGCGCCCCGCCTTGATGCCGCCGCCGATGCCGAAAATCACGTCGCGCAGCGGCAGGCCCATCGGCACTTCGACGAGGCCGCCCTTCGCGATCTTGCCCGCGAGCGCAAACACCTTCGTGCCCTTCGACTTCTCCGTGCCGTACGCCGCAAACGCCGCGCCGCCCTCGCGAATCACAAACGGCACGTTCGCGAAGGTCTCGACGTTGTTGATGTTGGTCGGCTGCTTCCAGAAGCCCTTCTGCGCCGGGAACGGCGGCTTGAGCCGCGGCATCCCGCGCTCGCCCTCGAGCGACGCGATGAGCGCCGTTTCCTCGCCGCAGACAAACGCGCCCGCGCCCGCCTTGATGCGAATCGAAAAGTCATAGCCGGTGCCGAAAATATCCTTCCCGAGCACGCCCTTCTCCTCGGCCTGCGCGATTGCGATCTCCAGCCGCGTGATCGCGAGCGGGTATTCCGCGCGGACGTAAATCACGCCTTCGTGCGCGCCGATCGCATAACCGCCGATGGCCATGCCCTCGAGCACCGCGTGCGGGTCGCCTTCGAGCACCGAGCGGTCCATGAACGCGCCCGGGTCGCCCTCGTCCGCGTTGCAGACCATGTATTTCGCGCCGCCGCCCGCGTCCGCGTTTCGCGCCGCGTCCCATTTGAACCACGTCGGGAAACCCGCGCCGCCGCGCCCGCGCAGCCCCGCGACCTTGACCTCTTCGATCACTTCCTCGGGCGTCATCTGCGTCAACGCCTTGCGCAGCGCCTCGTAACCGCCCGCCGCGATGTATTCTTCGATTTTCTCGGGATTGATGAGTCCCGCGTTGCGCAGCACGATGCGCCGCTGCTGCGACAAAAACGCCGCGTCCTCGTCCGAAATCAACAGGTCGTCCGCCGTCCCCGCGAGGATGTCGGCCGCGCGCTCCTCGGTCGCGCGCACATACCGCGCCGCGAGCCCGCCGTCGTCCCCATACACGTCGACGACCGGCTCGAGGTAGCAATTGCCGACACAGCCGGCCTTCTCCAGCGTTATTCCCGAATAACTGCCGTCGCCCGCCGCACCGCCGCGCTCCGCGAGCAGCGCCGCAAGCGCCGCCTCTGTCTTTTTTGCGCCCGACGCGACGCCGCAGCTGCCTTCTCCAACCACGATTCTCATGATGCCGCCTCCGTTTCCCGCGCCGCGATTTCGTCCAATAGCGACCGCACCTTCGCCTTCGTCAGCGAGCCGTAGGTCTCTTCCCCGTCCGGCCCCTTCACCATCATGACGGGCGCGAGCGAGCAGCAGCCGAGGCAGGCCACGACGTCGAGCGTGAACAGCCCGTCCGCCGTCGTCTCGCCGTCCGCGATGCCGAGGTGCTCGGTCACGGCTTCCTCGATGCCGGCCGCGCCGTTCACATGGCAGGCCGTTCCCTTGCAGAGCATGAGGATGTAGCGCCCGACGGGCTTCAGCCGGAACTGCGTGTAAAACGTCGCGACGCCGTAGATCTTCGACGCAGGCACGCCCGTGCGCTTTGCGATGTACGCGATTGCGTCCTCGCTGAGATAGCCGTACGCATCCTGCGTCTTTTGCAGGATCGTGATGAGGCTGCCCGGCACGCCCGCGTATTTTTCCATCACCGGTTCGATTTCTGAGAACATGTCCACCTTCCTATTTGATCAGCTTCGAGATGCCCTTGAACACGTCCGACTTGCTGTCGTTGTCCAAGAGCTCAAACAGCGCCGACTCCACGGTCGTCGGTACGACGCCCGCGTGGATCATGCGCTTGACGGCCGGCGCCTCGTCCATCTCCTTGCGCGAGGAAATCGCGTCCGTCACGAGCAGCACCGCGTAGCCCTGCTCCAGCATGTCGAGCGCAGTCTGCAGCACGCAGACGTGCGCCTCGACGCCGCAGAGCAGCACCGTCCCGCGCCCCGACTCCTTCAGGGCATCTGCAAACCCCTCGTCGGCCATCGCGCTGAACGCGGACTTTTCGATGTAGGAAAACTCCGCGTACGCCGCCTTGACGTCCTCGACGGTCTCGCCGAGGCCCTTCGTGTACTGCTGCGTCGTCAGCACCGGCACGCCGAGCAACTCCGCGCCCTGCACGAGCTTCGCGGCCTGCGCGCGCACCTTTTCGCCCTCGCGCATCGCCGGAATCAGCCGCTCCTGCAGGTCGATGACGACGACGACCGTGCACTCTTTGCGCAGGCGCACGGGGGTCTTCTTTTCGTTATTCATATGCGATCACCTCGATTTCCACCAGCGCCCCTTTCGGCAGCGCCGCCACCTGTACGGCAGAGCGCGACGGCAGCGCCGCCCCCGCGAAATGCCGCGCGTATACTTCGTTCACCGCCGCGAAATCCGCGATGTCCGCGAGGAACACGGTCGTCTTGAGGACGCGGTCCGGGCCGGAGCCCGCCGCTTCGAGCACCGCCTCGAGGTTGCGCAGGACCTGCTCCGCCTGCGTCGCCGCATCCGCGCCGACGAGCTCGCCGGACTGCGGGTCAAGCGGAATCTGGCCCGACGTGAAGATGAGCCCGCCCGCCTTGTTTGCCTGCGCGTACGGCCCGATGGCCGCCGGTGCCTTGTCCGTCTTGATGATTTCTCTGTCCATGCCGCCTCCCGTCGCGTTTTGCCCGGAAATTCTCTCTGTGCTATTTTACCACAGGAAGCCGCTCCCGTGCGGGCCGGTGGACGCCGGATGCGTCAGAACCTTGTTTCAGCAATCGTCAACCGGCGATTGACGCAGGAATCCCCTTACGCCCCACCGTTCCGGTCCAACGGAATGTCGCCGAGGTTCACACAGTCGTCGGTGCGGACGCCGTAGAAGTATTTCGGCGCGTAGCCGTCCGCCGTGATCGTGATGTCGTAGCTGCCGACGGGCAGGTCGTCGAACCAGAAGTCGCCGAAGTCGTCGGTCAGCACGCTGCGGATTTTGCCGCCGGAGACGGCCAGCGCTTTCGCATGCTCCACAATTTCTTTGGCCTGCGGGTCGTAGACCGTGCCCGCGATGAATTTTCCGGGCAGGTTGCGGTAGTAGACGCGCGGGCTCGCGCCGGATGCCGGCACAAGCACGTCCGCGCCCTTGATCAGTTCCGCCAGATCCGATTCTTCCCCGAACGTCAGCGCCCCCGTCGGGCAGACTTCGCTGCAGCGCGGCTCCGGATAGCCGTTGTCCAATAAATGTACGCAGCCCGTGCATTTCTGACAGATGCCGAGCGCGTCGTTATTGAAGATCGCACCGTAGGGACAGGCATCCATGCAGGCACCGCAGCCCGTACAGGCTTCGGGGTCAATCAGTACGAAGCCGTCTTCGCGCGTCGTGACGGCCCCGCCCGGGCAGGCGCCCGCGCACAGCGGCGACGCGCAATGCCCGCACAGATGCGGCAGATACTCCACGCGCACCTTCGGGATGGAGCCGACGGTCTTTTCGTCGACCTTGATCCAAAACTGGCCCGTGTCGGGCTGGGGTTTCGCGACGGGCGACCAGTCGTTGCCGCAGTGCTCGTCCTTGCAGGCCATCTGGCAGCTGTAGCAGCCGCTGCAGAGGGCGACGTCAATCACAAATGCTTTTGCCATGTTGCACCTCCTATGAAGCGGCAGTTTCGTCTGCGAGCAGCCAGCCTTCGAGACAGACGCCGCAGCCTTCGTCGACTTTGCGCGCAAACGAATCCGGGTACGACTTGCGCCACGCGGCCATTTCCTCGTCCGTCACCTTCGCGGCCGCGACGAGATAGCCCGAGACGACCATGCCCGTGACGTGCGTGCTCATGTTGGCGTGCGGCGAAATCAGGTTGATCGCGCCGCCGCGGTCGAGCGCCTCCGCGTCGATCGGGTCGAAGCGCGCGCCGTGGTCGATGTAGATGGTGTCGGGCACAACACGCTCCGTCACATAGGCGCCGCACAGCACCGTGCCCCGTTCGTTATAGACTTTGATGATGTCGCCGTGGGCGATGCCGTAGCGCGCCGCCGTCACGGGATTCAGCCATGCGGGTTCGTACCGGTAGCCGTCCTTCCCCTTGACCTTCATCGTCTCGATCTCGCGATGCCAGGTGATGTCGTCCAAGTTTGCGTGGAAGCGCCAACGCCCGTGGTTGCTCATGCAGAGCAGCGGGTAGTCCTTTGCGCGCGGGGACGCGAGCGTCTCGTCGTGGCAGGGGCCCTTCTCGATCCACATCGGATACGGCGGTCGCTCCTTGTCGTCCGGGAAGTGCTCTTGTATCCCCGTCGACGTGAACTCGAGCTTGCCCGTCGGCGTGGTCAGCGGATTGTTTTCCGGATCCTCTGCGAAGAGGCGCAACTGCGGCGGTACGCGCTTCTGGATGTCCGGGTCGCACGGCAGGATGAAGATGTCCTTCTTGTGGAAATCGTCTTCCTTGTCCAAATGGTCGACGCCGGAACCCTGCCAGAACAGATCGATGATGTCTTCGGTCTTGCGTCCGTTCGCCGTGTATTTCAAATACGCATCCTCGCTGATTTTCTTCGCGACCTCGACGACGCAGTCAAAGTCGTTGAGCGACTCGCCGACGGGCGGGATGGCCGCATGCTCGTGGTACACGGACGTGAACACGCCGCCGCCCGGATCGTCGCAGATGTCCTCCATCTCGAATTTCGTCTGCACGGGCAGGATGATGTCCGCCAAATAACAGTCGTTTTCGAGCCACGGGTGCTGCGCGAGCACAAATTCGATCTCGTCCGAGCGCATCGCTTTCACAAACGAGAAGCCGTCGTTCCAGCACGTCACCATGCACGGCGAATCCGTCCAGATCATATGGATGCGCGAGCAGCCTTTCGCGGGGTAGCACGTCGTGTCCCATTGCTCGTCCGCAGGGCCGCAAAACGACCACAGCCCGTTCCACGAGATGCCTTCCTTGTTCAAAATCGCCTCGTGAACCATGCATTTCGGAATCGACTGCATCGGCGGCGTCGGAATCGGATTGACCACCTCAACAAGATCGGAAATGCGCTTCTGCTGCTCCGAAAGCTGGATCGAAAACGCACCGACGCGCTTCAGCCTGCGCAGCATCTCCTCGGGGTCGATCGCCCCGACGTCGCTCATGCCGCGCGCGTTCATCTCCTTGATGAGCGCGTCGTCGAAGACCGCGCCCGGCGGCCGCACGGTCTCGGCGCGGTGCGGCAGGCGGATCTTCGCCTCGCCCTGGTACGGCATCGCGTAGTCCGCCGAATGCAGGTTCCATTCGAGCCATTTCGCGAAATTGCGCCCGGGCTTGCACAGGCCCTGCATTCCCATGAGGATCGACTGCAGGCGGCAGTGCTCGTGCGACTACGGCCCGCGGATGCCGGGGCCGCCGTTGCCGATCGTCACGCTCGTGATCTGCTTCGCCCAATGCCGTGCGAGCGCCTTGATCGTCCACGATGGCACACCGCAGATTCCGCTCGCCCATTTCGGCGTCTTCGGTGTGCCGTCCTCGGCCTTGCCGAGCACATAGTCGAAGAACGGCTCCTCGCCGACGACGTGCGTCTTCACATAGTCCTTGTCGTAGATGCCCTCCGTCAGCCAGACATGCGCGACGGCCAGTTCGAGCGCCGCGTCCGTATTGGGCTTCACGGGAATCCATTTGTCCGCAAGCTTCGCGGCCGAGTAGTTCAGCGCGGGGTCGACGTAGATGTATTTGACGCCGAGGCTGTGAATCCAGTACGACAGGCGGCTCGACATATACCCGTCAAACCCCGCCGCGCCGACCTCGGGGTCCGCCGCCCAAAACAGGATCGTCTCCGTGTTTTGCGCGATGTCCGGCCAGACGTTGGCCGACGGCTGCACCTCGCCGACCGGCTCGCAGCCCCAGACGTTCTTCGATCCCCACGCGTAACCTTCCCACGAGTCCATGTTGCGCATCTGCACCGTGTACCCGCCGAGAATCGACAGCAGGCGGTTCATGCAGCCGTGCGACGGCGCGACGTGCTTGCCCTCCCCGTGCATGTCCGCCTCCGCGAGGATGGCGCTCATGCCGTATTTCTCCTTCACGCGCGCGATTTCCTTCGCGATGATGTCCGTCGCCTCGTCCCAACTGATGCGCACGTATTTCGATTTGCCGCGATTCTGCGGGTTGCGTTCGCCGTCCGGATCCCAATCCACGCGTTTCAGCGGCCATTTGACGCGGTTTTCCGAATAGACGCGTTTCTTGTAGGACAGATAATACACGGCCGGCAGCGTCTTTTTCGTCGGCTCGAACACCTTGCCCTTCGCCTCAATCTTCCACGGATTCAGGCTCTCCCAATCCGCGTAGTCCTCGTAGTGGAGCGGCCGGATGCGCGTGAGCTTCTCCCCGTCGGAATCCACGACCGTCGGCAGCCCGCTGCGCGGCCCCATGAGGCTCGCGGCTTTGAACACGCGCTTCTGATTTTTGATGTCGAATTTGGTTTTCACGATCCTCGTTCCTCCCGATACAACGCCGATGAAGAAAACGGCATAGCCATGATTATTATTCGAGCTTATCCCAGAGAAGTCAAATCGAACAAGTCCAAGATATTAGGACATATTACAACAAAACGTGTCTTTTCCTGTAGTATGTTCTAAAAATCTGGTATTCTTTCGGGAAAATTGGCGCGTCTCTGAAATTCAATAATCGAACAATTGTAATTATTCACGAAATATTATGATAATACTTGTGCTATCTCACGAATGGTGTTATAAAATGATAAACGATGCCAACACTACGGTCACCATCCTCTCCAGTGGACCGGAGCAGACGCCGTCCGCGCCTCGAATTTGCCTTACGGCAGGCGCGGACGACGCCGAGCTCGTCAGCAACCAGGCTTTCGACGGAACGTCACACCCGGACGATTTCCTGCGGAAACCGGTGCAGCCGCACGGTTTCGTCTTTGCCCACAAGATAGTCGTCGCAACAATACCCGCTCGCAAAATCGTTGTTCAAATGCGGATGGATCGCCAGCACCCAATTTTCTTCGATGACGCCCTCGTCATCCGACTGAAAGCCGGGCCATTCCACGAGGTCGTAACCTTGCCCGTGCATGAGCAGTCGCAATTCCTCCGGATATCCCTCTTCCGCAAGAAGCTTGTTGTACAGCGCATGCAATTCCGATATTTTGCGCCCGGGGCGCGCCTCCGCCGCCAATTTGTGCTGGATGCGCTTGGATGCACCAAACGTCTCCTCGAGTTTCCGTGAAGGCTCGCCGAGCATGAACGTCCGTCCAATTTCCGTATAATACCCCCCAGGCCCGTTGGCCTCGATCATGAAGAGAAGCTCGTCGCCCGCTTCGACTTTCCGTCCGTGGTAAAACGAGTGGAGGAAAGGCACGCGGACGCCCGTAGGGCCGCTGCCCATCATGATCAGCTGCTCCTCGCTGCCCTGCTTGACGAGAAAGCTCTGTACTTCGGCGCGAATTTCGTACTCATGCATCCCGGGCTTCAGTATCTCTTGGAGATACGCCAGCCCCGCGTCGTGCAGCTCGGCGGATTGTTTCACGCGGCCGATTTCCTCCTCGCTTTTCACGGCCTTGATCCTGTCCACTTGGCGCGTGAAATTGACGACCTCCGCCCCGCTGCGCTCCCGCAGATAGTCGACCATCGCGACATTGAGCTCGCCCTTACCGACAAGCCCTATCCGTTTCGCGCCGACCCGCTTCGCGATGTCTGCCATCACCTCGGCGTCGTACTCCGACGTATAGTCGAGCGAACGGAAATATGGCGCCGCCAGCCGCTCCTTGATGAAGCGCCCCGCCCACTCGGGGGGCAGCGGCGTCATCGGACTGTTGCTCGTAATCGAAAACAGATCCCCTTCGCTCGACAGAAGCGCGGACGTCGGATAGGCCTGCTCGGCGGGAATGTCGAGGAAATACCGCACATAGCCGCCGAGGTACTGATTGTCGTTTGACATGACGATGAGATCGACGCC
Organism: Eubacteriales Family XIII. Incertae Sedis bacterium; assembly: GCA_031272745.1. Lineage (GTDB taxonomy): Bacteria > Bacillota > Clostridia > Peptostreptococcales > Anaerovoracaceae > WRFF01. Next base: position 53 of record JAISTF010000188.1, on the reverse strand, counting down.
ATCTTCCTTCATGGCCGCCGTGACGAGCGCATAGCGACGCTTGAGCTCCTCGT